>JAZFTT010000159.1:0-11274 GCA_036446835.1 Acidimicrobiia bacterium | reverse complement strand
ATGACCAGACGGACTCCCCTCTCCAGGAAGTCTTCCTCGAGAACGGCAGCCACCTCGGGATCCCTGTGAGGAAGAATCTGCTGACGGGAGACCACCAGACTGACATCGGCCCCCATGCTCTCGAAGATGTGGGTGAACTCGACACCGGTGACACCCGAGCCAATCACAACGACGTGTTTCGGCACCTCGGGAAGGTTGTAACAGTCTCTGGTGGTCAACACCCGCTCGCGATCCACCTCTGCCCAATCCGGAATACGAGGAGCCGAGCCGGTGGAGATCAGCGCCTTGTCGAAACTGATCCTCCGATCGCCATCGGCGGTTTCGACAATCACCTCGTTTGCACCGATGAACCGACCGGTTCCTCTGATGATGTCGACTTGCTGAGAGTCGAGCAGATTGATCAAGGTGGTGTTGATATCTGCCGTGATCTCCGTGATCCGATCGGCAAGAACCTTCGGATCGACCCGACCGGGATCGTTGACCAACCCGAGTTTGACGGCGTTGCGAACCGAGGTGTGTCTCAAGGCGCTGGCCGCCATCGTCTTTGACGGAATGCAGTCCCAGAGGTGGGCGGCACCGCCCACGATGTCCTTCTCGATCAGCGTCACCCGGGCACCCTTGGTTGCCGCGGTCGTCGCCGCCTGGGTACCGGCAGGGCCACCTCCGACGATCAGCAGATGGGTTTGGATGTCACTCATGAGTCGCCGGGACGCTAGTGGTCTACCCCGTTGGCCGGTAGACCCCGAACACCTCTCGAAGCGAATCGGAGACCTCACCGACGGTCGCCCCGACTGCCAGCGCATCCTTGATCACGCTCATCAGGTTCTTTTCGGTAGCCGCCGTTTCGCCAACATGTGATAGGGCCAGCGTGACATCGTCTTGATTCCGCCCGGCTCGCCAGGCCTTCACCGACTCCTTCTGTGACTCTTCGAGAGACGGGTCGATGTCGAGCACCGGAATGGGCTCTGACTCGTCGGATATGAATCGGTTGACTCCGACGACGACCGACTCACCACTCCCCTGCCGTTGGGCATCGCGGTAGGCGGAATCTTCGATCTGACCTTGCATCCACCCCTCCTCGATGGCGACGACGGCGCCACCCATGGAAGCGATCTGGACGAGCAAGTCCTCTGCTCTGGAATCGAGCTCGTTGGTGAGCTTCTCGATGAAGTATGAGCCGGCGAGCGGATCGACCGTGTCGGCAACGCCCGACTCGTGCGCTATCACCTGCTGTGTGCGCAAGGCAACGAGTGCGCTCTCGTCGGTGGGCAGACCTACGGCTTCGTCAAACGAATTGGTGTGCAGCGACTGGGTACCTCCAAGAACGGCAGCAAGGGCCTGGATCGTAGTTCGCACGATGTTGTTGAGCGGCTGCTGGGCGGTCAGGGTCGAACCGGCCGTCTGGGTGTGAAATCGCATGGCCCACGACCTAGAATTCTTTGCCCCTACCTCGTCGCGCATGTGCCGGGCCCAGATCCGCCGGGCCGCTCGAAACTTGGCTACCTCCTCGAAGAAGTCGTTGTGACTGTTCCAGAAGAAGGAGATTCTTGGAGCGAAAACGTCAACGTCGAGACCTGCATCGATCGCAGCCTTCACATAGGCAAGACCGTTGGCGATGGTAAACGCCAGCTCCTGTGCCGCGTTGGCTCCGGCCTCCCTGATGTGATATCCGCTGATCGAGATCGGGTTCCATTGCGGCAGGTGCTCCTCGGCATAGCCAAACACGTCCGTGATGAGCCGCATCGACGGTCGGGGCGGGTAGATGTAGGTGCCCCTCGCAACGTACTCCTTGAGAATGTCGTTCTGGATCGTCCCCCGGAGCTGGCCGGCGGCGATACCGCGCTCTTCGGCGACAAGCTGATAGAGCAACAACAGCATCGGCGCGGTCGAATTGATCGTCATCGAGGTCGAAACCTCATCGAGGGGAATCCCGTCGAGAAGCCGGCGCATGTCGTCGAGCGAGTCGATGGCGACTCCCACCTTGCCCACCTCTCCCGCTGCAAGAGGATTGTCCGAGTCGAGACCCATCTGAGTGGGAAGATCGAAGGCGACGCTGAGACCGGTTTGTCCGGCCCCGAGAAGATCCTTGAAACGGCGGTTGGTCTCCTCCGGGTTGCCGAATCCGGCGTACTGACGCATGGTCCATAGTCGACCGCGATACATGCTCGGATATGGGCCACGCGTGAATGGAAACTCCCCCGGTTCCCCGATCAGGTCGGGGTCAGGCGGATCGGAATAGAAGGTGTCTATCTCAATGTCACTCGAAGTGCGACGAGATTGGGCCATACCCTTTGTATCCTTACAGTCCCGGGGATCGTAGGTCGGGAACTCGCCGACTCCCCGTGACGTCGAATACCTGAGTGTCCAGTATCTAAGTCATGGCCAGGAAAGCCCTCATTCACCAAATCGAGGCACGGGAAAGGCGAGGTCGCTGGTTTGGCGCCCTGGCCACCCTCCTCTCTATGTCCCTTCTCCTCTCGGGCTGGGTCGGTCTTTTCGCGTTTCTGGGGGCTAACTCCGCCTACGGCACGTTCGAGGAGCTACAGGACGAATGGGTGCCTGAAACCTCGGCCATGGAGCTCACGCTCCCCGACCTGAGCCGTGTCAGCCGCATATATGCAGACTCCGGGGAGGTCCTCGACGAACTGCACGACGGCCGCAACTCGGAGCCGGTCCCATACGACGAGGTGCCCGAGACTGTCGTCTACGCCATCCTCGCCGCCGAGGACGCCGACTTCTTCAACCACGAGGGCGTCGACTTCTCCGCCGTCGCTTCCGCCGCTCTTGACAATCTGATCTACGACACCACTCGAGGTGGGTCGACCATCACCCAGCAGGTCGTCAAAAACGCTTTTGTGGGCAGCGAGCTCACTGTTCGCCGCAAGGTCAACGAGGCGTTCGTCTCGGCCGAACTGGAGCGCCGTTTCTCCAAGGAGCGCATCCTCGAGTTCTACATGAACTCGGTCTACTTCGGGTCCGGCGCCTATGGGATCCAGACGGCGGCCAGGGAGTTCTTCAGCAAGGACCTCGACGACCTCGAGATCCACGAGGCTGCCGCCCTGGCGGTCCTGGTTCGCAACCCAGCTCTATACAACCCGCGTCAGCGTCCCGAGTTCACCCTGGATCGTCGCAACGACGTGATCGTCCAAATGGAGGAGGAGGGCTGGATCACCGAGACCGAGGCCCTTCGGGCAACCCGTAAACCGCTGGGTGTCATCGATGCACCGCTACGTCGAGGTGAGGCCGACCACGTGGTCGCCGAAGTGAAACGCCAACTACTCAACAACGATCAGTTCGCCTTTCTCGGGGACACCAACGAAGAGCGCAAAAGGGCGATCTTCGGATGCCCGGCCGACGATGTCGCCTGTGAAGGCGGGGGCGGCCTCCAGATCTTCACCACCATCGATCTCGGTCTCCAGAAGGAAGCCAACCGAATACTGACCCAGTGGCTTCCCCTCCTGCCCTACGAGGAGAACCTCGAAGCGTGCCGCAGTCTCTTCGACGACTACGAGGAGAACCTGCCCTTCTACGAAAAGTACGCCGAGATTCACTCCTGCAAGCCCACAGGAGCCATCTCGATGGTCGACAACCTGACCGGTGAGGTGAAAGTGATGGCGTCGGGTCTCCCCTTCGAATTCAGCCAATTCGACCTCGCCATCCAGGGTCGTCGCAACCCCGGTTCTGCTTTCAAGCCGTTTGGCCTGGTCACGCTTCTGGAGCAGGGCTACACAATGGGCCACTACTGGAGCGGGGAGAGCCCGATCGAGATCCAGTGCGAGTTCGTGTGCTCGCCCAACGGAACCAACATCTGGACGGTCCGCAATGCCGGCAGTTCCAAGGGTGTGATGACGCTGGAAGCCGCCACCTATGGCTCGGTCAACGCCATCTACGCCCAGGTGTCACTGGCGGCAGGACCGGAGAACATCGTCGACATGGCGAGACGGATGGGAGTCACCGAATCGGCGCTCAGTCCTGTCCTCTCCATCGTCCTTGGCTCGTCGGCCGTGTCGACGTTGGAGATGGCGTCTGCATATTCCAACTTCGCCACCAATGGCTCACACACCAACGACTACATCATCTCCAGGATCGTCGACCATGAGGGAAATGTCGTCTACGAGCACGAGGCGGACACGACCCAGGTAGCAGATGCGGCAATCTTTGCCGCCGCCCGCAGGGCACTTGTTCAGGTGCCGCGGATCGGAACCGCGGCCCGCGCTCTCGGGAACTTCCCTTACAACAGCTTCGAGGATGGCTCCCCCCGGATCGGAGGCAAGACCGGAACTCATCAGAGCTACCTCGATGCATGGTATGTCGGCTTCACTCCCGAGTACTCGACAGCAGTTTGGGTCGGGTACGAAGCAGAGCAACTGCCGCTGGAAAACATCGTGGCCAAGGGCCAGACATACAGGCGGGTATTCGGAAGTTCGATCCCGGCGCCGATCTGGGGAGAATTCATGACCGTGGTGATGGAGGATCTGCCCGAGACCAGGTTTCCCGGCGAGCCCGCCAACATCCGTGACTACCTGATCCCACCTCCGACACAGGTTCCGGTCGTCGTCGGACTGGAGGAGGAAGAGGCCGGGAAGTTGCTGCGAATCGAGTTTCGTCTCAATGTCGAGGTTGTCGAGGTTGCGTCCCTCGAGCCCGTCGGGATCGTGGTCAACCAGTCTAACGAGCCGGGCGAGACGGTGAGTCAAGGCACCTTTATCACCATCTTCGTGTCGACCGGAGAAACTCCGTTGGCACCGCTCCCCAGCTTCGTGGGCATGACGATCGAAGAGGCAATCGAGATGGTCCGCGAATTCGAGCTGAACACCGGCGTGAAACTGAGTCTGTTCCAACAAAAGATAAATGTCACCGACCCGAATCTGGTAGACAGGATCGTCTCTACCAACCCGCCGCCCGGGGTCGAGATCGCAGAGTCGGCGTCGATCGTGCTCTTCGTCGGCAGGCTTGCCCCACCGGATGACGGTTGACCAACCTTACGATTTGTTTCGCGCACCCGTCTATATCACTTGACGATAGTTAACGGTATTTGTAGAAGTCTCGGTATGAGAGCCGAAGCGCCCGTGAGCGGCCAGAATCGTCCTCCGAATGAAACTGCCGTTGGGCACACAGGCGCTTCGGTCAGGCCGACCGCCCGGGTACGCCCGGTGGTTCCGGTTCGTCTATCGAAGCGCGAAGGTCGTTTCCGCCCATCGGACCCTTATGTCAGAAGGTTCTGGGTAGCAGCCATTGGGCCCAGCGCCGTCGCCGAACTGCTTCGTCTGGTTCGAGCCGCTGGGAAGGGGGAGGATGTGCGGCTACCCAGACATCTTCCAATTCTCATTCGCGCCGGGCTAGCCGCAGGCAAGGACGGATGTCTTGTGGTGAATGCCCACTTCCCCGAGGTCCCGCTCGAGCTCCGCTGGCGTTTCCCGCCCAGTCTCGCCGCCGAGCACGGTCGACTTCTCGCCGGCGCCCGACCTGGCTAACGCCGGGTGGCGAGAACCGCCATCAGGCTCAGGGCCACGAACTCCCCAATCGCGAAGGACAGGGCCACACGGGTGTCGGGCTCGGCCCGGAGCAGCAACAGAGCCAGCACGCCGGCAGCCAGTCCACCCAACCAGGCGAGGCTGAGACGTCTAGTTCTGGCTTCCGCGACGAGGACCTGACTGGCGATCTGAGCGGCCGCCGCAGCCATCACCCCGGCGGCGGCCAGCATGGCGACGGTAGCCGTGGGAGCAAACTCCTCACCGAAGAGCAGCACAACCACCTCGGCGCCGACAAACCATCCGACGAGACCGCCGAGCACCGCCAGGCCGGCCCCACCAAACACCACCAGTCGCGCTATCCGGGCCAACTGAGCGTGATCGGCCTCTCTCGCCAGCCCGACCAGATAGGGGAGAACCCGGCCTTGGAGAGCGAAGATGAGTGTGAGTGGTGCTCGAAAAAGAGTGAAGGTGACAAAGACGATCGAGATCAAGGCCGGGGATCCCCCCAGCGCAGCAACGGCGATCGGAGCGCCGCCGAGAAGAAGCTGAGACGAGGAAGTGCCACCAACATAACCGGCGAGAAAACCTCTGGCCGGGGTGGAAGACTCCTTGGACTCGCCCGTGTCGTAGCGCCACCACCTCATTGCCAGGACGGCGACACCTCCGATGACCATGGCCCAGCCCAGCGACGTGGCGGTAGCGAGAAGCTGAATGGCGATGATCCCGGCCGCCAGCCGAGCCAGAGTCTCGATCACCAGGACCCAGCCGACCTGGGCAAAGTGCCGGGTCCCCGCCAGGACGCCCTTGCCGGCGAAAAGCAACGAGTAGCCGACCATGAGAAGGACGATCTGGGCAACGTACTGAAGATCCCCTTCGAACAGGTCGTCGAGCGTCACAAAGACAAATACCCCACCGACCACAGCACCGATCGACGCCATCGCCAACGTCGGTCTCAGATCGTTGGGTATCGCCCGACGACCGGAGGCGACTTCCCTGGTGACGTACTGCTCGACGGGAACGAGGAGAACGGTCGCCAGAATGAAGAAGGTGGTCCAAAGGATGCTCACAGGCGCAAATGCCTCTGGCCCGAGCGATCGGCCGCCGTAGACCTGGAACAGATAGGCGCCGACAGCCCCGATCAGAGCGCCGGCAACCATGAATCCGGTACCGGGAGCCCGAAACCCTCTCTTCTCGGCTTCGACCACGGGTGCGCTCATCGAGCGCCGGCGCCGCTGAGCACGGTCCAGATGCTCTTTGTGAAAATGCGAAGGTCCATCACGGGCGACATGTTCTTGATGTAATAGAGGTCATAGGTCAGCTTCTCGACAGTCTCCGCCTGATCATCGGCATACCGGTAGTTGACCTGAGCCCAACCGGTGATTCCCGGACGCACCATGTGACGATGGTCATAGAAGGGGATCTGAGCCCGGAACTCGTCAACGAAGGCGACCTGCTCTGCCCGGGGCCCGACCAGGGTCATGTCACCCTTGAGAACGTTCCACAACTGGGGAATCTCATCGAGTCGCGACTTTCGAAGGAACGAACCACCTTTGATCAATCTCGGATCATCCTCCTTGGCAAATTGCGGCCCATCCTTCTCGGCATCGAGGTCCATGGTTCGGAACTTGAACATGGTGAAGACATCGGAGTTGAGTCCGACCCTCTCTTGACGGAACACCGAGAATCCTGGGTCAGCCACCTTGACGTAGAGCACGACCACTAGGCCAAGCGGAACCCACAGGACCGACGTCAGGACCGTCAGCAGCACATCGAAGAATCGCTTTCCCGGCAGCCAGTAGGCCACCTCGAGGAGCGGGGCGGAGATCTCCCAACCCTCGGCGACGTGAACCAGCGGCACCCGTCCGGTGTGTTCCTCGTAGATCCTCGAAAACGGGCGAATCGAATATCCGGCCACATCACACGAGGACAGGTACCGGGCGACACGGTCCGACAGGACAGCCCGGAGATCGACGGCGATCGTCACGTCACGCTCCGGCGGATCTATCGGACCGTCGAAGGCGGGGTCGAGCACCCACTTGACATGGGCGTGGTCGGCGTCGTTCAAGTCGTCGGCAAGCTTCTTCTCATTGGTGATGACGCCGATTTGCTCGATCCAGGGACGCTGTCGGCGCACTGCACGGTGCCCGGTTGCCAGCACCAGCCAAACAACGAAGGTGTATGCAAGAAAGGCCCGGGAGAAGTAGACCTCTCTGAAAAGCACCAGAAAGCCGGCGGTCAGAAACAGAGTGCCGGCGACGATGGCCGACATCCGCCCATAGGTGGGGCGTGGCACACCGGGACCGGACATCTGCCAGGTGACGGCCGACATTGTGATCACCGAAAGCACCAGAAACCCGAGCATCGGCCAGACCGAGCCGGGCAGTGAGGCCTGCCACGCCCAAGGGGTGCCGAAGACCAGCACCGAAGACACGATCACCGCGACCGCCAGGGCGATCAGGTCGCTGATGGCTACGGAGGTGAGGAAACGAGTGCGCACGCAGGTGGATGCTACGTATTCGAGTTCATCGTCAGGAGGATTCAGCCATATTGCGGGCCAACTCGATGAGTGTTCGGACAGCCACCCCGGACGCACCTTTGACATGCTCACCAGCCGTTTCACGATTTCGGGCAGGCCCGGCAATGTCGATATGAACCCATGGACCGTCACCCGCGTACTCGGCGAGGAACACGGCTGCCGTTATGGCTCCCCCGTAACGGCTGCCCGAGATATTCTTGATGTCGGCGATGTCTGAGTCGATCGACTTCCTGTAATCCTTGAACAGCGGCATCTCCCAGAAGTGCTCTCCGGCCCTCGATGCTGCTTCGAGCACCTTGGTCGAAGCGTCGCTGTCTGACCCGAACACAGCCGAGATCTTGTCTCCGAGCGCCACCCGGGCGGCACCCGTCAGAGTGGCAACATCGACTGTGAAGTCGGGCTCGTGACGTTTGGCCAACCCGAGCCCGTCGGCGAGGATCAGACGACCCTCGGCGTCGGTGTTGAGCACCTCGATCGTCGGCCCTTCGACCGGTGACAAGACGTCTCCCGGCCGTGTCGCATCGCCTCCTATCGCGTTGTCGGTGATGGGTGTGATGCAGGTGACTCTGATCGGAAGGCCGAGTTTGGCTATGGCGATGGTGGCCGCGACCACGATTGCCGAACCGGACATGTCATCCTTCATCTCCTCCATGAACGCCGCCGACTTGATGGAGAGGCCGCCGGAGTCAAAGGTGATTCCCTTCCCAACCAGGGCTAGGTGATGCGTGGCGCCCTCCGGCGAGTACTCGAGCGTGACGACTCGAGGGTCACGGTCCGAGCCGGCCGCAACACCAAGAACCGCGCCGAGTTTTTCGTCTTCGATGCGCTCCCGATCCCAAACATCGACTTCGATCCCCGCCTCGCCGGCCATCTCCTCGATTCGACCGGCATACACCTCGGGCGCCTTGTCCTTGGCAGGAGTGTTTATCCAGTCCCGGGCGAGATTTGTGGCCTGGGACGCGATGACCGCTTCGGTCAATTCGTTCTCATCGGCGCCAGCAACTTCGACCGTCTTGGCATCGAGATCGTCGTCATCGGTCTTGTAGGTGCGGAACTGGTAGCCACCGAGAGCCGAGCCTTCGGTGACTGCTGTCGTGGCCGCGTCGATTCCTACCTTGGCGAGCAGTGTGACCACCCGCTCGCTCTTGGCTTTGCGAACGGCATTTCCGGAGGCGGCCCGCACCGAGTCGAATGAGATCTCGTCACCGAGGCCGACTAGAAGAAGCGCCGCTGCGCCCTCATGAGGAACCACCAGTGTCTGGCCCTTCTTGGCTTCGAAACCAGCCGCGTCGAGATGTGCAGAGTCGATGGTGGCGAATGTCGATTCGGAGCCCGGGGCGGGTTCCGGACCTTCGAGCACGCCGACAATCAGCGTGGCACCGGCCAGATCGACATCGGCGTTGACTGCGATAACTTCCACTTCGTCTCCGATCAGTTGGCAAATGGTCCGAGCCCGGCGACAAGGGCCCGACCGAGGAACGTACCCCCCAGAGTGGTGAGAACGGCCAGATAGGACAAACCGGTGGCGGCCATCACCCCCGAATACGCCGGATAACGCAGAGAGCCGAGGACGCCAACCATGAGGATGATCGAGGTGGCGGTGAGGATCCAGAACGCCACGGTCCCTCCCCCGCCGGGCAATCCTCCGAGGAGTGCAAGTCCTAAGGCATCCGCGCTCAGACCGACGATCCCGGCCGTAGCAAGTGCCCTGAGTGTCCACCTGGGCAGACTGGGGTCGATGAGGTACCAGTGGCCGAGAAGCATCTCGCCGGTGACCCCACCGAGACTCACCGACGCCGTCAGCGCCAGCACCCATCCACCGAGAAGAGCCGCCTCAATCAGATAGCCGACACCGGCGAGGAGGAACATCACCCCGGCGAAAGGCCTGTTTCGGGCCCAGATCAACCCGACAATCAGGAAGACTGCGCCGATGCGCGCCCACCAGGCACCATCCGCCAGCGTCCCCGCAAGCCCGATGAGCCCGGCAGTGGCCGCGGTCAGCCAGTTGAACCCGGGACCGACCACCCGGGCGAGTGAGACGAGACCGACAACCAGCGCGAGGCCTGCCGCCCAGGCGAGCAGGATGAAACGTGGATCGGCGATTGTCTCCAGGTCAACGGGCACAAGCGTGAGTGATATGGCAGTAGGTGGGTGCTTCTACCAGACCGATACCACAGGCACTAGGTGTCCAGCCGGATCAGTCGAGCCAGGAACGAGGCCATCTGCTCCCGGGTCACCTGTCGATCGGGGCAGTAGCGGGCCGGATCCACCGCGCAACCCTTGGTCACCCCCAGCGCGAAGATCTGGTGGACCGCAACGACGGTCTCCGTCGGATGGATCCCCATGTCGGTGAAAGTGCTCGACGATCCCGGTGGGTCGAAGCCAACCGAAACGTGAAGCCGGACAAGGAAGATAGCCATCTGCCATCGGTCGATCGTCCGGTCAGGTGAATAGGTGCCGGGCCCGGTCCCGATGGTGATTCCCAGAATCGCCAACTGGTTGATGGCATCCTTCTTCTCTTGGGAGAGGCCAGCTATGTCGGTGAAACCCTGGTCTACCGGTACCGGCATATCAACACCCATCCATTGGGCGGCACGAACCAGGAAGAGCGCCATATCGCTTCTGGGAACCTGCTGAAGAGGGCCAAACGACGCCCCGGTGAGTCCTGGAATCACATCGAGGGCTGCCACACAATCGATATCCCCCTTGTGGACGCTGTTAGTCGAAACGTCGTTGAAAGCGGCGTCGGGCGGAGGTGGAGTCTCACATAGGCCCGGGGTCGCACCCGGAACAACCGATCCGGCAGGTGCGGTGATCGAGAAGGTAATGGAGCGCAGCCCGATGGCACTCTTGAACGATCGCCCGCTTCGAGTGACAGTCTTGTCGACGCCACCCAGCGTTCCGGAGATGGCAACCTGGGCCACACTTCCGGAGGTGTGTCGTGCGGTGACGGCCACACCCGTCACAGTGTCCAGGCCAATGGCAGCTGCGATACCTGACGAACTCACCGATTTCGACCAGGAAGCATTCGGGTTCTGGGCCAGTGGAGAAACCGACCAAGGATCGTTGGTTCCCGGCAGGTAGGGAATCAGGGTGTTGTGTGAGAAACCATCGACGTTGCTGTCGGTGTGGCCACCCGACGACGAGCTGTAATACGCAACGATCACGGTCGACTGCTGTGCCAGAGGATGTGTGATGATGAGGCCCGCAGTTGCGTCTACCGCAGCTTTCCACGGAACGTCGGCGGGTTCATTCTCTTTGAAC
>JAZFTT010000158.1:0-5051 GCA_036446835.1 Acidimicrobiia bacterium | reverse complement strand
ACCCGCCCTGGCTCTGACCCCAAACTCCCACCTGTTCAACTGCGACCCTAGAGGAAAGGCACACCTCGTTCACAGCCGCAATCACTTGATCGGCCCTTGCTTCAAGGGCGTAGTCCCTCCAATCGCCGGTGGATTCGCCACAACCCGGTTTATCGAATGCGAACGTTCCGATTCCACGCATCAAGAAGGCGTCTCGGATAGCCGGAAAATACCCATTGCTAGTGCGATCAGACGGGCCAGACCCTTGGATCATCACAACGACAGGATGAAGACGATCTGCATCAGGCAAATGGAGAGTCCCAACCAGTGTGAGACCGTTCCAGTCGAAGGCAACAATGTCCTCTGTCATCCCGACCCCACGCTATCCGACACCACTATCAGCCGCTCAACCACGACTCCCGGCCCGAAAATGACCCACGGGTACAGCAGAAGAGCGACATAACGGCACTTATGGGCGGTGGGTTTCGGACGATTCCGGGTCGGCCGTACCCGGTTTCGTCCGTCGCAACCCCCGTTGCTCGGCGGGCATTTGAGGGTGTAAGAACACGAAGAGGTATTTGCCGATGACGTCCGGTGACGCACAATTCGCTGACCTTTACGGCCGTTACTACCGGCAGGTCTACGCCGATTGCCGTCGTCGGACGACGAGCGAACCTGCCGAGGATGCCGTCGCCGAGACGTTTCTGGTGGCTTGGAGGAGAATGGATGAACTTCCCGGAGGTGAACAAGCTCTGGCGTGGCTTTATCGGGTCGCCTACCGAACTCTGGGACACCAATGGCGTGGGCTGTCTCGCCGTAACCGGCTCAATGAGAAGCTGTCGTCGGTCGGAGTAGAAACCGTCAATCCTCCAGAGGATGACTTTCTGGTTCGCTCCGAGATGAGCCAGGTGAGAGAGGCGACGTCAAGGTTGAAGCCGGCCGAGATCGATCCTCGCACAGGGGGGTCCTCACTTGCTGTTTTCACAAGGAGAGGAGATATTTCCCTCTCCAGCTAGTTCCGTTTCTACCCGTGGGTTGTAAGGCCAGTCAGGTCCGAAAGTCCCAAACAGAGCATCGTTCGATAACGCCGCCAGCACATAACGGCACTTATGTACGCCTGGTAAGCCTCTTTAGCCGGCGGTGGATAGCTCGGCGGTCGGACACCGAGCCGCCGTCGTTGTTGGACTATGTGAGTTGGGTGGGCTGGTCTTTGGTGACGAGGACGAGGAGGCTGGGCAGGACCAGCAGTGTCGCCGCGGCGGCCATTGAGATCATCATCGCGGTGAGGAGGCCGTAGCTGGCGAACAATGGCATGGGGGCGAATGCCAGGATGAAGAACCCGACGGCGCTGGATACTGCGGAGGAGAGCAGGGCGATGCCGGTTCCTTCGCCGGCTTTACGAACGGCGGCATGTCGTTCGCCTTCTCGTTTCAGTTCTTCTCGGTATCTCATTGTCAGGTGGATGGCGAAGTCGATGCCGATCCCGATGGAGATGGCTCCGATGGTGGCGGTGACGATGTTGATGGAGTAGCCGGCGATATTCATGAAGGCGTAGAGCAGGGCGACGGTGATAAGGATGGGGACCACGCTGACCGCCCCGAACCGGAGTGAGCGCATGAAGGCGGCCGCGATCAGAAAGCAGAGGATCACGGCGATGGGGAGTGAGATCTGAAGGGCCCGGGAGACGGCTTCGAGGCTCTCCTGACGAACGATTGGTCCGCCCGTCAACTGGACTACCGGGTCGTTACCCAGCTCTTCGAGGTCTGTTCGGAGCTCGACCACCAACGGTGCGACCGCGTCGCGCGCTTCGACCACGGATTCCTGACGCCGGGTGTCGATGAGCTGGATGGTGAATCTTGTTGCCGTAGCGGACCCGTCGTCGCTCAGCCACAGGTTCTGTCTGACGTCGTTGGGTGTCTGCAGAAATCGGGTCTCGTCGAAGGCGACGCCGGCTTGACGGGTAAAGGAGTACAGGGCGAGTAGCTGGCTGCGCTCGTCGGGTATCCCGTCACCATCGGCGTCGGTCAGTGTCACGCCGGTCGCCTCGGCGATCGCCGCAACAGTGATGGGCGAGGCCCAGGAGTCTTCGATGACGTTGAGAACACTTCCGAGGACACGTGTCGTCCCGTCGTCGCTGCGAGCCAGGCTGGGTGTGTTGAGACTCTGCAGGTCGGAACGGAACCTCGCCAGCCTCTTCACTACCACCGGGTCGGTGAGGTCGGCTTCGAGGTAGATCGTTGCCGGTTCTCCACCCCGATCTCCGACATGGTCGTCGAGGCGGCTCAGAGCAACAACGAAGTCGGTGTCGGCGGCGAAAAAGTCCTCAACGTCGAACTCGGTGGGCACCTGGACCGCCAACAATGCAGCGCCGATGGTGATGGCTCCGGCGAGAGGAAGGACGATTGCCCTTTTGGCGGACAACCAGGCGATGGTTATCCCGAGAAGCTCAGCCACTCGCCCCACCTCGCCAGTGGTGGCCGAGGTGTCGATCGGATGTCGGCGGAGCAGCATCGCCGGGACGAGAAGAGCCACCACCACGTATACGCCGAGGGCGGCGACACCAGCAGGTGGCGACAGGAACACCATCAGCAGCACAGTGGTCATTGCCAGCAGTCCGGCTGCGATTTGAGCGGCGATGCGCACTGCCGTTCGAGCCGGAGAGTTGGGGGGAGTGCCCAGCCGTCCCTCGATCGTGGCGACAGCCAGGGGCGTGACAATGCCGAGGAGCAGGAACGCGGCGACCAGGGCGATGCTGGTGGCGATGCCGAACTGGATGGTCGATTCGATGCCGCTGGACGTGTTGGCGAGGAACGCTGCGGTATCGGAGAGAAGCGCCAGCAACAACGCTGCAAAGACGGCGGTCATGCCGATGCCGAAGGCGCGGCGGGGCCGATAGCCAAGCCGGCGCTCCTCCTGGTAGCGGCCCACGGAGTGGAAGGCGAAGTCGACACCGAAAGAGATCATGGCGATCGGCACGATGAGCGACAGGATGATGTCGTCTTCGAGGCCGATCAGGTTGCTGATCCCATAGAGCCAGACGATCAGTGCGCCAAGGGCGGCACCGGTGACCGCCAACACCCAATAGGAGCGATAGACGACTCCAACAATGATCAACACAGCCAGGATCGTGAGCCCGATGAAAGGCCCGGCCGCTTCTCCCTGCTCCTGAGAGGTCAGGTTGACATCGATGGCGATCCCCCAGGCTCGCAGCGTCTTCTCCTCGCCGCGGAGCAGGCCCACCGCCTCCCTGGAGTATTCCTCAGGTTCGGTACCAGTGCCGAGAGTGACGCCGCTGTCGGTGAACCCAAGCACATTGTTGTCGGCGAGAATGTTGGTGAGAAGGGCGGGAGCGATCCACCGACCCGTGGCGTCGTCGAAATGGGTCTGCACCGACAGGCCGAGCCCATCGGACGAAGACCCCGCCTCGTCGATAACCGAACTGACTGCAGTATCCACCTCGGAGGCAGAGGCCCGGTCGAGTCCGCCAGGGAGTCGGGCATCGACCAAATCGGCGATCGTGAGTACGCCGACGACATCGCTTCCTGTGCCCGGGTCGTAGTAGGAGAGGAGAGTCGGCCCCACTTCCGAGTCGCGGCGCAGGGCAATGGCGTTGTCCCGCAGCTCGATGAGACTGTCGCGTGTCAGCATGTCGCCGGCCCGGGCCTCGACAATGACCGAGATGGCGAACACTGCGGAGGGAAAGCGATCTTCCACGGAATCGCGAGCATCGAAGACAGGCCCGGTCGGCTCTTGGGAGGCGTTGGTCGTCGGTGCCAAACTCAGAAACGGCACAGCCAGGATGGCCGTGATGAGAATAGCGACTCCGATGATGATCAGTGGGTGATCTGCCATCCAATCGAATCGGCCTTGTTTGCTGGTCTCCGTCCTCACCGAGAAACTCCTTATCTTCAATCTTGACAGTGTCAACTAGACAATGCCCAGTTGTATTCCGTATTTTAGACATTGTCAAGATAGAATCTTCCGGTGGAGAAAAAGATGACGGTGTCGCGAGACGCAGCGGTGTATCACCACGGCGACCTCCCCAACGCCTTACTTGCAGCACTCTCTGAGATCGTCGAAGAGAAGGGCGCCACCAACGTAAGCCTGCGCGAAGTCGCTCGCCGGGCCGGTGTGTCGCACTCGGCTCCGGCCCATCACTTCGGAGACAAAGAAGGAATGCTCGCCGCCTTCGCCGAGCGTGGCTTCGAAATCCTGCACGACGAGGCAGCTACCGCGGTCGACAACGCCGCCGGCGGCTCCGCCCTCATCCGTCTCGCCGCCGTCGGGGCGGCCTACGTCCGCTTCGCCGTTGATCACACCTCCTACTTCGATGTGATGTTCCGCTCCGGTATCGACACGCCTTCACACGAACACCTCTCCGCCCGCGCCGCCAGCACCCTGGCGGTATTGATCGGCGCGGTCGATGACCTCATCTCCGAGAAGGGTTACACCGAGGTTGACCCCCGGCACATGACCGTTTACTTCTGGTCACTGGCCCACGGGCTGGCGTCACTGGCCGTCGACAGGTCCATGCCTCCCGGCCTCGACGAACTGACGATCGAGGACTACATCGCAGGAGTCTTCGGAATGTCCCAGCACTTGAACGGCACCGGGTGATACCCACCAGCCCTCGGAGCCACAACCAGCTTGGGAGTCCGATAGTTCTGACGAACACCATCATCCGAGAACATGGCAGCAACCAGTCGCTGATTGACGACGAATACAAGGCAGTTCTGAAACCTCCGGCAGAAGGCGCCCGAACAGGCTAAGGACCTGGTGGGGTTTAACACCCCGTGGAGGTTCGAGTCCTCTCTCCGACACCAGCACCCAGACGCACAGAACTGCACTGAGTGTTCTCCTGTCCCGTTCCGACGGGGTTCTCCGCGTCGTCGGCATCGTCTGCCGTCGGTATCGGCCATATGGCAGGGGAATGCACCGAGATGCACCGAGTGCAATTCTCATGCACCTATGGGAACCGGTTCCGGGCACCCTGAGGGCACCCCGATGACACCTCAGACGGAATCCGCGAGCCGCACATATTGCCGGTTATGGGTGGCCCACGAACTTCGGAC
>JAZFTT010000157.1:0-3784 GCA_036446835.1 Acidimicrobiia bacterium | reverse complement strand
CGACATGCAGGTGATCGCCGAGGCCTACGACCTGATGCGTCGAGGTCTGGGGTTGACGGCTCAGGAGATCGGCGACGTGTTCGAAGAATGGAACCGGGGTCGGTTGAAGTCGTATCTTGTCGAGATCACAGCCGACATTCTGCGAACCACGGAAAAGGGTGAGCCGTTGATCGACAAGATTCTCGATGCCGCCGGTCAGAAGGGAACAGGCAAGTGGACTGTCATGGCCTCGATGGACCTCGCCGAGCCGACAGCCCTCGTAGCCGAGGCGGTATACGCCCGCATCGTCAGTTCGGATCCTGAGAGACGTGCCCGCACAGCGGAGATCTTTGCCTCTCCGACCACCCATCTCGAGGATGTTGGTGTCGAAGACGTGGAGGCTGCGCTCTATGCCTCCAAGATCATCTCCTACGCCCAGGGATTCAGGCTCCTCGACGCAGCCTCGACAGAGTACGGGTGGGATCTTGACCTCGGTTCGGTGGCCTCGTTATGGCGGGCGGGATGCATCATCCGGGCAGCATTTCTCGAAGACATCATGGTGGCATATCTCTCGACGCCGGACCTTCCCGACCTCACTGAGGAGCCGTTCTTCTCCGACGCCCTGCGGACGGCAGAGAAATCGTGGCGAAAAGTGGTCGGAGACGCCGTCCAATCGGGAATTCCGGTTCCTGCCTATTCGAGTGCCCTGGCCTACTTCGACGGGATGCGGTCGAAACGTCTTCCCGCCGACTTGATTCAGGCGCAACGCGACCTCTTTGGATCCCACACCTTCGAAAGGATCGATCGGCCCAGAGGTGAATTCTTCCACCACGACTGGACTGCGAAGATCGAGTAATCCGGTGGGGTTCCACCGAAACAGGGGGGTAACAGAGCATCACTGATCGCCGCTACACACTCGATGAAATAGATGTCGGCGAACTCAGCCAAACCGACCTTTTGGCCATCGTTGACCTGACCAACCGGATTAGTGCGGAGAGAGAACCGCGTCACACCGACCTGACAACGGACGAATTTCGACTGTTCTCGGAGGCCCCCGGTCAGATTCGCAAGCGTTTCGTGGCTCGAAGCGAATCCGGGAATCCGGTCGCATCGCTGAGCACCAACTACGCCGACGATGGGTCTAATCCACGATTGTTGCGAGTGAGCTTGTCCGTGGCACCTGACCACCGCCGACGGGGGATCGGATCTCAACTATTGGCCAAGGCAGCCGAGATCGCCAGAGACTTGGAACGATCGACTCTCACTGGTGAGGTGTTCGACACCGTAGAGCCCGGCAATGCGTTCCTCGCTGCGATTGGTGGACGCCGGACACTGGAGCACCACCTCAATTCCCTCAAGATCGCCGAACTCGACAGCGACCTTCTGCGGGAGTGGGTCGAGCAGGGGCCACGGAAGGCACCCGGATACTCGGTGCGGCTGATTGATGGAAACTTCCCCGACGAGTTGCTCGAAGGGATGGCCCACCTGTATCTGGTCCTGGAACGCGACATGCCAACCCCTGAGGAGAAGGAGCCGCGGGAGTGGACTCCACGATTGGTCCTCGAATTCATGGAGCACTTCCTCCAAGGAACGGAAGCACTGACAGCCGTGGCCATCACGAATGAAACCGGTGAAGCCGCCGGAATGAGCCAGCTGATTCGCCGGAAGGCCGATCCAACCACATGGCATGTCACAACGACCATGGTCGACCCCGAACACCGCGGGCATTCGCTGGGCAAATGGATAAAGGGGGCGGTCAATCTCGAAGCTCTGGCGAAGTGGCCCGGAGCCAAGTATCAGGAGACGGGGAATGCATCGACCAACGAAGCGATGCTGCGAATCAACCACGCCATGGGGTTCGAGCACGAACTGACACAGGCCGAGGTCGTGGTGGAGGTCGAACGGGTGGAGGAGTATCTGGCCTCGAGGAAGGACTAGACCGGAGGGGTGCCCGGGACCTCCATCAAGGGTGTCTGCTCGAATTGGGGGTCGGCGGCGTCAGCAGCCTCGACAAGCTCTCGTCGTATCCCCATCAGGAACAAGATCGCATCCAAGAACGGGACCGACACCGACGTGTCTGCTCCTTGTTTCAGAATCGGTTTGGCGTTGAACGCTATGCCAAGACCGGCAACAGCCAGCATATCGAGGTCGTTGGCGCCATCGCCCACGGCCACAACCTGGCTCAGCGCGATTCCTTCGGCATCGGCGATCGATCGGAGGAAGAGCGCCTTGCGCGGTCCATCCACCAGTTCGCCTGTCAGAGCACCGGTGAGAACACCGTCTTTGATGTCGAGGGTGTTGGACAGCGAGTAGTCAACTCCCAGATCTGATGCAATGGCGTCGGCAAACCGTGTGAACCCGGCGGAAACAATGGCCGTCTTCATTCCTAGCCGCTTCAGGGTTCGAATGAAGGTGCGGGCCCCGGGAGTGACCGTTATCGCCTCAGACACTCGATCGAGAGCCGACTGATCAAGCCCTTTCAGCAGGGAGACTCGCTCCCTCAGTGACTCCTCGAAGTCGACTTCGCCTGCCATGGCAGCCGCTGTCAGCGCTGAGACCTCTGCCTCCACACCTGCCTCGCGTGCCAGAAGATTGATTATCTCCTCCTGAATCAGGGTCGAGTCGATGTCGAGAACCACCATCTGGCGGGCCCGTCGCTCCAACCCCTCAGCCTGGATCGCAACGTCGATCGGCCTCTCCGACGCCGCGTCAACCAGGCCTGCCCTGACCTTGTCGATGTCCCCTCCCGAGATCGTCAGCTCATAACTCATCACCGGGTATCTGGACAGTCGAAAGATGCGCTCGATGTTGCCCCCGCCCTGGGCGATCGCCGTCGCCACCGCTCCAAAGTCGTCGGGTCCGATGCGGGTTCCGATGACCGTGACGATCGAGAGTCTCTCCGGTGGAGAAGGCGTGGTGTCCACCACCTCGAACTCGATACGAAGACCTGTCTCCCATCCGAAGAAGAGAAGGTCGCGAATCGTCGCCTGTTCGGCGGCCACCCCGACGAGAACGTTGAGAGTCAGTCGGCCTCTTACGACGATCTGCTCGATGTCGTAGATCTCGGCGCCCCCGGCGCTGAGCACATCCATCAATCCAGCGGATATACCCGGGTTGTCCGGGCCGTTGACCGAAACAAGAATCGTGGAGCGCTCGCTCATCATGATCGAGAGTAGGAGTGGCAGATCACTGAGGTGACGATCCTTCAGGATTCGAGCATCGCCGACCGGTCGTTACAATCTGGCCGCCCTCTCTTCCTATTCGAGGATCCACGTTGTCCGACAACCCCTTTCGCCTGCCCCGCCACGTCGTACCCACCCACTACGACATCCGTCTCGAGCCTGACCTCGACACCCTGAGATTCGACGGATCGGTCGGGATCGACATCGACGTCACGACGTCAACCGACACCATCGTCCTCAACACCGCCGATCTCGATATCAAGTCGGCAACTCTCCTGTCCCCCTCCGGCCCTATCGCGGTCACCGAGATGTCCTATGACGAGGAGTACGAGCGGGTGACCCTGCTACTCGATGCACCGGCGGCGCCCGGCAGCTATCGCCTGGAGATCGAGCACTCGGGGATCATCAATGACCAGCTACGTGGCTTCTACAAGTCGATCTACCGGGACGCCGAGGGCAACGAGCACACCATCGCTGCCTCCCAATTCCAATCGACCGACGCTCGCCGTGCGTTTCCGTGTTGGGATGAGCCTGACTTCAAGGCCACCTTCCAGACAACGTTGGTGATCGCCAGTGACCTCGAGGCCTACACCAACACCAGCGAGCTGAAAAGAGAATCGCTC
>JAZFTT010000156.1:0-15603 GCA_036446835.1 Acidimicrobiia bacterium | reverse complement strand
CGCGATCCGGAGGCAGTGGCCGAGGACGTCAGACTCGGCCTGGTCAGCATCGCAGCCGCCCGCGACCGTTACTCGGTGGTGATCGGCCCCGACGGGTTCGTCGACGACAGAGCGACTCTTGCTGCCAGGAACGTCACCTAGGCGAGGAAAGTCACCGCAAGATGTCGGCGTGTTGTTCTCCGAGGATCTCTTCAAGCACAGAATACAGGGCGTATCGCGCCGGCTCGGTCTGCCTCGCAGGACCGACATCCTGGCTGGAACATCAGATTTGATTCGCTCTTCTGGTCCCAACGGCCTCCTCGATGCCTGCCACGATGTCCGCGAGCACCGACCCGGTGGGGTACACCACATAGCCGAGTTCCTCCAGGACTGGCTGGCTCGCCTCGGAGATCGTCCCCCCGACGACCAGGACCACGTCGTCGAGACCGGCTTCGGCGAGTGCGTCATGGACTCTCCTGCAATACTCCTCGTGAGCGCCGGAGAGCACCGACAAGCCGACGACATCCACGTCCTCATCAGTGGCCACACGCGCTATGGACGCGACCTTCTGGTGCCGGCCGGTGTAGATCACTTCCATTCCGGCGTCTCGCAACGCCTTCACAACGACCTTCGCCCCGCGGTCATGACCGTCGAGGCCAGGCTTGGCGACCAGCACCCTGATCGGGAGGCTATCCATCGGCAAATCATACGCGTTTGTGCAGGAGCCCGCCGAACGATGATGCAGATGCTCTACTCGAAATGATGCCTGCAATGCATTGAGCCTCTCCGCGGGTCCCGATAAGATCCTGACTAACCGGTCAGTCAGGTTGCACAGGATGGAAGAAGAATTCGCACAGATTATCGAGGAATGCCGGATTGCTGTCGAGGACCCGGAATACCCGGCGGTACACCAATGGATGGAGGCAAACCCGGACGGCAAGGTGCTGGGGCACTTCCAGGTGTATTTTCCCGAGGAGATAGCTCACGCGGCCGGCATGCTCCCGTTGAAGATGATGGGTTTCGACACCAGCGTTCAGATTCGTGAGGCCGATGCCCACATCGCTGCCTTCGTTTGTTCCATCCTGAGAACCTCTCTCGAACAGGCGCTCTCTGGTCGTCTCGATTTCCTGTCGATGTATGTGACCCATCCCATCTGCGATGCTGCACGACACATCAGCGGTGTTTGGACCCGGCGGTTCCCCGAGATGAGTTGTCAGATTCTCTACCTGCCACAGAACGCAGCGTCATCTCATGCCCCGGCCTACCTGCTCGCCGAGTATCGCCGAATCGCGGGGATTGTCGAAGAGATCACCGGCGCACCGATCAGCGACGAGTCGCTGCGCTCGAGCATCGAGATATTCAACGAGAACCGCCGCTTGCTGCGAGAGCTGTACCAGATCAGGAGGGAGACACCCTGGCAGATCGGTCTGACGGATTCCTATCTGCTCATGGCGGCTGCGGGTGCAATGCCCAGGGAGAGACACAACGAACTGCTCGGGAGCGCCCTTCCCCTCATCCGAGCCAGGGACAACCGCCCGCAGGACAAGCTGCGGATCGTGTTCGAGGGCGGCTACTGCGAACAGCCCCCGATCGAGATGCTCTCGGTGCTGGCTGACGTGGCCTATGTAGTGGACGACGACTTCATGATCGGCCTGCGGTGGCTAACCGAAGACGTCTCCACGTCGGGTGACCCGATGCAGAACCTGGCCGTCGCATACCTCGAGGCCTCCAGCTACAGCCCGGTACAGAGGGATCCTCGCAAGCCAAAGGAGGACATGTTGCTCAAGCGTATCCACGACTCCGGCGCGGAAGCCGCAATCGTTGCGGCTCCCAAGATGTGTGAACCGGCACTCGAGGAGCAGGTCAATTACGACGACGCTCTCACGGCAGCCGGTCTGCCGCATCTCATCATGGAATTCGAGGAGAAGACCGCCAACTTCGAGCAAGCCCGAATGGAAATCGAGACATTCGCCGAATCCCTGCTGTTCGAGTTCGTCTAGGAGCGGATATGGAAACCCAACAAGTAGCGATACGGCCCGCACTCAGCCATGCGGGCGACACTCGGACGGCAAGCCGCGTGCTCATGGACGCGTGGTGGAGCCAGCTTGGCGACGCCGATGCGACCGCCCAGCCGGTGGCGAATACATTTGTCATGGGATCACTGGCCGAGATTCTCAATACGTTCGATATCCCCATGAGTTTTCCCGAGATCGCCGCGCTTCAAACAGCGGTCAAGGGCAAGGCAATGGATTACCTGCTGGCTGCGGAGGACTTGGGCTATTCGCCTGACATCTGCGGCTATGTGAAGGTGGACATCGGCTTGCATGCCACCGGCCGGAACCACCCCCTTGGCAAATACCCAAAGCCCGCCATGGTTGTCGCCTCCAACATGTGCAACACCTATATCAAGTGGGCCGAGATCTGGGAGCGTCAGTACGGATGCCCTGTCTTTGTGCTGGACCTGCCCGGCTGGCGGGGCACCGACTTCGAATACGACTCATCCAGCGAGACGTTCAGAAACGACGTCAAGTACGTGGAAGGCCAGATTCGCGACCTCATCATCCTGGCAGAGGAGGTTTCGGGAAAGAAGTTCGACATCGACAAGCTCCGTGAGATCCTCGGCAACGTCAACCGCATGTCAGAGCTCTATCGCTCGATCCTGGCCTTGAACAAGAACAAGCCTGCACCTTTCAACGCCCTGACCGAGGGGATCAACTACATGGGGATCGCCAACATTCTCCGGGGGCGCCCCGAGGGTGTCGAGTTCATGGAAACGGTCCTGACCGAGCTCGAGGAAAGGGTGGTGCACGGAGTCGGAGCGGTGCCCGACGAGCGCTTCCGTCTACTTCTGGTCGGCACGGCTTGTTATACGAACTTCCGAGAGTTCGTAGGCATGTTCGAACGGTGGGACGGCATCTTTGTGGCAAGCGAGTACATGTCGTATGCGGGTGGAGGGCTCGATCGAGGGCTCAATTACGACCTTTCTCGCCCGGTCGAGAGTCTTGCTGAGCAGATCCTCATCACTGCTCAACCCAGCATGAGCGGGATCTTCTTCTCCCATGAGTGGCAAGCCAAGGTGGCCGAGGAATACGACATCGACGGCATTTGCTACCACGGAGTCAAGTCCTGCCGGACGACAGCAGCCGGTCTTCCCGACGCCCGCGAGTGGCTTCTCAGCAACGCCGACGTTCCAGGGTTGTTCATCCAGTCGGATCTCGTCGACTCGCGGCTGTGGGCCGCAGCGCAGATGAGGAATCGGATCGATGCATTCTTCGAGAGCTTGCAAAGCAGACGAATCCAGGCAGGGGTGTAATCAGATGTTGGTATCAGGAGTGGACGTAGGCTCGACCCAGACCAAGGCCGTGATCATGACCGGGGATCTCGAGATCCTGGGACGGGGATTGTGCCCGACCGGCGCCAAGCTGGCCGAGGCCGGGCAGACGGCATTCAACCTGGCTCTCGGGGAGACCGGCTTCGCCGAGCCCGACGTGGCTTTCGTGGTCGGGACCGGATACGGACGGTTCAATATCGACTTCGGCGACGCACAGGTGACCGAGATCTCGTGTCACGCACGTGGTGCGGTTCACCTTTTTCCGAATACGAGGAGCGTGCTCGATATCGGTGGGCAGGACACCAAGGCCATCAAGGTGACCGCCGACGGTCAGGTGGTCGACTTCAACATGAATGACAAGTGTGCGGCGGGAACCGGGCGTTTTCTCGGTGCGGCTTCCGATGCCCTGGAGCTTCCTCTCGGAGAGCTCGGGCCGTTGGCACTGACCTCAAAGAACCCGGTGAAGATGACCACAACCTGCACGGTGTTCGCCGAGTCTGAGATCCTCGGATGGCTGGCGAAGGGTCGGCGTATCGAAGATGTGGTGATGGGGGTTCACAACTCGATCGCCTCTCGTAGCGTGACACTGCTGCGCAGGACGGGAATCGAGCCCGAAGTCACGTTCACCGGGGGGGTCACCCGCAATACCGCCATGGTCGAGCTCGTGTCCGAACTGGTGGGATCGCGGGTCAACACCAATGAGGAGTCGCACTATTGCGGCGCAATTGGCGCGGCTCTCTATGCACTCGATCAGGTTCTGACCGGTGCGTCGAGCGAGAGAGGCATGCCGGCATGAGTCTCACCGCAGGTATCGATCTGGGTTCGAGCTACACGAAGGTTGCGGTTGTCGACGAACACGGCTTCATCGAGTCGACCTTCATGCGAAAAACCGGGTTTCACTTCGCCAAGGCCGCCGAGGACAGCCTCATCACGGCTCTCGATCAAAGCGGCATCAGGCGTAACGATATCGGCTACGTCGCGGCAACCGGTTTCGGTCGTTACGCAGCCGAGATCTCCGATCTGGCCGTCACCGAGCTGACATGCCATGCCTACGCCGTCCACACGTGGCTTCCCGATGTGCGCACCGTGCTCGACGCCGGCGGTCAGACCGTCAAGGCCATGCGCATAGACGAGGTCGGTCGGGTGACCGCCTTCCGACTCAACGACAAGTGTGCTGCCGGGGCCGGAGCTTTCTTGCAGAAGACCGTCGAGTACCTGGGATACGACATAACAGATATTGCCAGGCTTTCGGAGGCGGCCGAAGACCCGGTCACCGTGTCGAGCGTCTGCACCGTCTTCGCCGAATCGGAGATCATCAACCATCTCGCCGCCGACCGCAGCATCGAAGATGTGTGCGCAGGCGCTGTGATAGCCCTTACGGGCCGGGCGGCCCAGCTGGTCAAGCGGGTAAAGGCGGAACCGCCATTCGGTCTTACCGGTGGTCTGGCGTCGATCAAGCTGCTGGCCGACAAGCTCGGTGAGATCCTCGGGTCACCCTTTGCCGTTCCGCCGGATGGTCTAGGCGCTTACGCCGGCGCATATGGAGCGGCGTTGCTGGCCCATCAGAGGCTGCGGAAGCGAACTGAATTGGTCAGTGCCTGAGCCAGTGGTCCTTGACAGCCGGGAAGAGACTTGCGACTACCCTCGGCATCAACCGCGGATCTGCCATTTGAGGAGAAGGACTTGCCAGCGACGGTGACCGAGGAATTACTCAGCCAGGATCTGTCAGCCAAACAGACCCACCTCATCCGGACTACGTACCGGGCAATTAGTGAAAAGGGCTCCCACAGGGTTTCTCTTCAGGAGATCGCCGATCGGGCCGGAGTGAGCAAAGGGATCATCCTCTATCACTTCACAACCAAGGACCGGCTCATGCTGCAGACAATGGAGTGGGTCCTCCAGCGCAACGCCGAGCGCATCCGTAAGGCCATCGCAACCGAGACGTCTCCCACCCAAAAGGTGTTGGCCATGATCGAAGAGATCTTTCGCAATGCCGACGCCAACCGCCGATTTTATCTCACCTATCTGGATCTTCTCGATCACGCTGCACGGGTGGCCGAATTCGGCAAGCTCAACGCGACGTTCCGTTCCATCGTCAACGCCCTGTACGCGGATGTGATCCAACAAGGGGTCTCCGAGGGTGTCTTCGTCGTGGAAGACGTGGACGAAGCGGCCTACACGCTTCGAGCCATCGTCGACGGGCTGTTTCTCCAGTGGCTCCAAGAGACCAACTGGAAGAGTCTCCACCCGCGGTATCGGGAGATCTGTGAACGATCGGTGCTCACCTACCTGCGGGCCACCCCGGCTGAGTCTGCATGACGGACTTCGACCCCCATCGCGCCGTGTTTGGTGCTCAGTAGAGGAACATCGGTTTGCCCAATACGTGGCGAACTTTCGGCAGGTAGGCGTCTGAGTCGTAGAGCTCGTCGACATCGACCCGCTTGACTCCTTCGCCGATCACCGAGATCGGCACATGGGTATATGTGCCACTCCTGAGGGCCACCATCCGCCCGTGACTGCCTCCGAGGGCGAGGTCGGCTGCAGTCACCGCATAATTGGTGGCAACCATCAGGTCCAGCGAATCGGGGACACCGGAGCGCATCAAATACGCCACCTGTTGGTAGAGGATCGGATTCCCTGTGCGCTCTTTCAAGAGCTCGCCGGTCAGCGCACCGATACCACCCAGCTTGCGATGCCCGTATGCATCCTTGTCACCGGTCAACATGATGTCCCCCTCCAGAAGACGGGCCCCCTCGGAAATGGTGAGCATGGCGTAGCCCGACGGGTTCGCTGTCCGATCGTCCATCAGTAGCGATGCGAGCTTGTCGATGTCGAAAGGCACTTCGGTAATGATCGCCCGGTCGACTCCCGAGAGGTAGGCAGAAATCAAAGAGGTTTCGCCGCTGTACCTGCCGAACAACTCGACAACAGCAATCCGCTCGTGGGAACCGGCAGTGGTCCGAAGCCGATGGATGAAGTCGACTCCCCTCGTCACAGCAGTTGAGAAGCCGATGCAGTAATCGGTTCCGTGGACGTCATTGTCCATGGTCTTCGGTATCGCAATGACAGGGAAACCCTCCTCATGGAGCCGCAGGCCGTAGGACAGGGTGTCATCGCCACCGATGGGGATGAGCACGTCGATCCTCTGATCCTCCAGAACCGAGAGAACGTGCTCTGTGATGTCGTGTGTGCCGGGACCGGACAAATCGCCTTTTACAAAGTCGGGTATCTCTTCTCCCTTCATCTTGGCCGGGTTGGTGCGTGACGTATGAAGGAACGTGCCGCCGAAGCGGTCGATGGTTCGCACACTTGCCGGGTCGAGAGTGATGAGATTGTCGGGAACCGTCCGTGCATCTTCTGGATTTGTGCTGGTGAGCCCTCCCCACCCTCTCCTGATCCCCACGACCTCGTGTCCATCGTGGGAGACCCGATTGACCACGGCCTTGATGCATGCGTTCAGCCCCGGAACATCTCCGCCCCCGGTCAGAATTCCGATCCTCATGTGTCGCTTCTCGAGAAATCAGAGGAAACGGCCACCACACCAGTTTACCTTTCGTCTCGCCCCTCCGGTTCGGCGTCCCATTTGTGCCAACATCCCGGGACCATGTCTTCTCTTCCCTCCCACCTACTCCCGGATAGCTCCGTGGTTGCACTGGACGGCCGGCTCTCCGTTGGTGGCTGTGATGTCATTGACCTGGCGGGCGAGTTCGGGACACCTCTGTTCGTCTACGACGAGACCCAGCTACGTGCCCGCTGCCGGGAGGCGGTCGCCGCGTTCCCGGACGGCGTTGCCTATGCCACCAAAGCGTTCATGTGCACCGCGATGGCTCGGCTAGCGCACCAGGAGGGCATGACCCTCGATGTTGCGACGGGTGGCGAACTCCATGTCGCCCTCGCCGCAGGAGTTCCGGCTGATCGGCTTGTCTTTCACGGGAACAACAAATCCGTCGCCGAGTTGGGCATGGCGCTGGGAGCAGGCGTCGACAGAATCGTCATCGACTCTTTCGACGAGATCGAACGACTCGAACAACTCGTAGCCCAAGGCCTAGCCAAACCCAGTGTGCTGATTCGGGTCAACCCAGGAGTAGAGGCACACACCCACGAGTACCTTCAGACCGGCGTCCACGACTCGAAGTTCGGGATCTCGATCGTAGACGACAACGCTATGGAGGCGATCGACAGGGCCCGGGCTTCTTTCGATTTCGCCGGAATCCATGCTCATGTCGGATCCCAGGTGTTCGACGTTCAGTCGTTCGAGAAAGCCGTTGCAGTACTCGGCGAATTCGTAGAGCCCCTCGAAATCGAAGAACTGTCGATAGGAGGCGGACTTGGTGTCGCCTACATCGAAGGGGAGACGGCTCCGACCATCACCGAGTGGGGGAAAGCAGTGTGGCGTGCTGTCGCCAAGGCCCGCATCAAAGCCAAAGTCACCGCCGAACCAGGCCGGGCCATCGTTGCACAAGCAGCGATCACCCTCTACACCGTCGGAACTATCAAGACGATCCCGGGCGTGCGCACCTACGTTTCGGTCGATGGTGGAATGAGCGACAACCCCCGGCCGGTTCTCTACGGGAGTGGCTACGAAGCCTTCCTACCCCGGGTCACCAACGCCGAACGACCAACCCACATTCGAGTGGTGGGCAAACACTGCGAATCCGGGGACGTCGTGGTCTGGGACGGGACAGTGCCCGACAACCTGGCTGTGGGCGACGTTCTGGCCACACCAGTCACCGGCGCCTACGGGCACTCCATGGGTTCCAACTACAACATGGTCGTCCGACCCCCCGTGGTATTCGTCCGGGACGGCCAGGCGAGAAAGGTGGTCCGCCGTGAAACCTACGACGACCTCCTCCTCCGGGACCTCGAAGCCGGGTGAGCACACCAGCATGCATTGCGCCACGGATATTCTTGATCGATTGGACCGAATCGAGGAACGTTTTTTAAACGAACTCGAGCGTCATTGAGACGTTGCGTTCCAGGGTGTCGCCAACAGGGGACGACTGCTCACAACGTTCGATCAAATAGTCGATTTGTTCAGAGGTGGCGTCTGGTGCGTCGAGGATCACCTTGTAGGAGATCTGGTCGTATCCAGAACCGGGCTTGTCTTCCAACCCGATGTAGGACTGAACGTTGAAGTGTCCCGAGGCTTCCACTCTCAGACTGTTGATTTCAAGACCGATCATGGTGGCGCCCATGGCGACCAGATCGACGTCGCAGGCAGCGAGTGCGGCCAATACGAACTGCATCGGATTCAGTTCTCCACGGCCTCCGATATGAGCCTCTTTATCCTCGAACTCGATGCGAGAGGCAGCCTTGCCGTCCCAGTGGGCTACCACTGTCGGCCAACGGTCCGCCTTGGTCGAATCAGCCTCAACCGTGTCCTTGAACGAGAACAAAGTCTCCTGTTTCATGTCATTGACGATGGGCATAGACGCACCTCCTCGCGACCGACCCTACACATCACCGTGACCGAGCATCTAGAGACCGACCCGACTCGGCGCGCGGACCAGAAGAGGCCAGGCTGCTTCTCATGTTTCTGGTCACTCGCTCCAGTCGACTGTCCAGATCTGTATCGGTTCGTCGAAACCTTTGGGGTCAAAAGCACCGCGATCGGAGAAGGAGAAACCCTTCCCGGTGGTTAGCTCCCGGACGGTGTTGGCTACCGCGATTTCTCCACCGTCCGCAGAACTCGCTATCCGTGATGCGAGGATGACTGTTGCTCCGAACAGGTCGCCTTCCTCTTGAATCGGCTCTCCAGCGTTCAGACCTACACGAACCGACAGGGATGACATGTAGCTGTCTTCGTTCGTCTTGTTCCATGCATCGATCCGTCTTTGAAGGGCAATTGCGCTTTCGACAGCCCTCGTCACAGAGGTGAACGACGCCATGAATCCGTCCCCGAGGGCCTTCATCTCGGTGCCGCCATACTCACTGAGCACCTCCCGTGTGATCCGGTCATGCTCACGGAGAACCTGGCGGCCCCGATCATCACCAAGTGCAGACATCATGGTGGTGTGGTCGACTAGGTCGGTGAAGAGAACGGCTCGGAATTCCATGGCCTTGGCCGTCGGTCGGGCTTTGGGCACCTCGAGGTCTAGAAACTCGCCAATCGCGCCAATGACCGGCTCAATGTCTCCAGCAGCTGGCAGCGGTGATTGGCCGTCCAAGACGACGAGGCGAGCCTGAGGAATCCTCGAAGCCAGGTCTCGGCTCAACGTGATATCGAGCCAATCCAGGCCACGGCGATGCAGCACAAGAGTCGGGCAACCCACGTCCGACAACTGAGCTGTGACGTCGATGTCGCGCGTGGCGGCGATCAACTTGTCTGCCTGTTCTGGGTCAACCGCTTTGCGCATGATCTCGGCGTAGAGATCCGACTCGTCATCGTCGGCCCATCCGATCAGCTCATGGGCTGCGGTGCGCAGAAACAGCATGTAGTCGGTTTGGCGCAGCGCTCGTAACCCCTCTGACTTGGCGGCCTTCCAGTAGTCCGCACCCGACGCATAGCTGCACCACAGGAGAAGATGCGACACTCGCCCAGGATTCTCTGCCGTATACACGACTGCCGCTGGTCCGCTGTGAAAAACCCCCATGAGGGACACAGGATCCGAACTGACACTCCCGATGACGGCCTCGAGATCACGAACCTGAGCCTCGATCGACACATCGTCCACCGCCCGCTGTGACAGGCCAGTCCCGCGGCCGTCATAACGAACCACAGTCGCCATCCGTCCGAGTCGCTCGTACCAGCGACGAATGTGCGGGTTCTGCCACTCCAACTCGATATGGCTGAAGGGAACCAGCGGTGTCTCAACCAAGACCGGACCCTCCCCATAGGTCCAGAAGGCGATACTCACGTCGTCAACTGTTCGCGCGTAGCGCATCTCTGGGTTCATGAACGAAGCGATTCTAGAAAAAACTCAAGCCTCGACATTGTCGATCAGTCCGTTATGCATCATCGGGGAACGTTATCCGAGCTAGTCGTATCCACGGCAAGCAGACAGGCCGCCGACGACCCGGAGAAGGGCCATTCGCCGACTCCGAGTCGGCTACAACCCTGTTCACGTACGTGTGATGTGGAGGTTCCAAGTCAGATGGGTGGCGTCCGGGTGCGAGCAACAAACTCTCGCTGCCAGTGAAGTACTCGGGTGGGCCAGGCGTCCGGAAACCAGTGCATCATCGGCTGGGGTCGGGCCATGGCTCCAGGACCACAACGGCAGTCTCAGCAACCCTGAGCGCCGCGTAGCCATCCAAGTTCGTATCGATCTCGCGCCACCGGGCCCATAGTCGCGACCGATCCTCTCCCTCTGCCGCCCTCCCCCTGACCGTGCGTCGGCCGTCGGCGAGATCGACGCCGGCGACGGGATGCGCTTGAAGATTCAGCCACCACGCAGGCTCGTCATCGGCCCAGCCGTTCATCGCCAAGGTGACCAGATTCGGACCATCCTCGAAATATCCAAGGATCACACTCCGCTCCTGGCCCGTGCGACGCCCGGTGGTCGTGAGACGCATCATTCCCCAGCGGTTGGCCTTCGCACGCCTCAATCCGACCCGGCCACTGGTAACGCGATACAAGCCGCGGTGCGTGGACCAGGCGAAGCGAACGAACCACCTCGGAGGAATCCACGCTGGTTTCTTGGTTTCGTCAGACATCGGGCACTCCTCGATGATGTCGCTCGGTCAAGATTAACTGAAGGCCTCGGCACGCCGCACTCTCCCTGACGGTGGTTGGTCCAGCTCGAAGGCTCCAAGTCTCAGCTTCAGAGGGTGTGAAGCGTGACCGTGTCCCCGACTGTGATCGTGCCTGGTTGAGCCACATCAACCGTCGATCCGAGTGCCGTAGAATGGACCGGCTCACCGTCATAGGTGTGGTATCTGTTATTCGCCCTGGCGAGGGTCTGGAGAATGCCTTTCTGCGAACATCGGATCGCCGAGATCACCCCAATCAGGCGGAACGACCGAAAACCGAATCACAGAATCACCACAGCTCGCCCCAACGGCGGCATCACAGCCGACTCTACGCCCTACGAAGCTGCACGTTTGAAGCCAGGCGACGCGCTCCGCTATCAGTAGCAAGACCTGATTTCGGCTAGAGAACAAGTTCGTCCCTGACTCCTGATCAACACGATGAAAGGCTTGTCGCCACCGGGGTGCACAACGGTGCTGCTATTCCAAGACTCACCAGCAGCAGTCATCGCCAACCTCGTCCTCTGGGCAGTCGTCATCTACCTCAAAAAACAGCACGACCGGCAAACAAGTTCGGACACGGAGTCAGCTTCGACCTAAGACCACACCCGTCCAGAAGGGGAACGAACACCTCCCAAGGCAGCGACGGCAGGGACTCGCAATTACCGACAATACGTGTGGTCGCATCCAGTCGCCGCAGCCGCCCATAAGTGCCTGCAGACGAGCATTACCCAATCAAGATCGATCGGCGTTGGACCCACCCGGAGAGAAGAACTCACTGATGCTCCGCTACTGGATCGGAAGCCTGCACCGACAGCCGTTAGATGAACACGCGGATCCCCCCAGGCGTGGTGACGGCACTCCCCCTCGACTTGTTCCAGTCTTCAACCCGAGTCCTGAGCTAGACACGAACGCCTCCCTGATAGCCTGATCCTCCCAGCCTCGGAGTCGAGCCCGGCCCACACACCAGGACAACTTCACTTTTGATCATTAGGTTTCGTGATACCTCTACAGGAGGAGAGTCCGTTGGTATCCGTCTTCTCGAGCCCACTACCCGATGTGGAGATCCCCAACTCTGCAATTACACCCGTCGTGTTCCGACACGCGGAGCGGCTAGCCGACAAGACCGCCCTTATCGACGGCATGTCCGGGCGAAGCTACACTTACGCCGAGCTTGCCGGGGCGACTATGAAGATGGCCGGTGGCCTGTCAGCCCGTGGATTCGGGAAGGGCGACGTGTTCGCAATCATGTCACCCAACCTCCCCGAGTACGCCATCGCCTTCCATGCCGCGGCCACGGTCGGAGGGACGGCCACCACCATCAACCCGACGTACACCGCGGAAGAGGTGGAGTTCCAGCTCAAAGACTCGAACGCCAAGCTGATGTTGACCATCCCTATGTTTCTCGAAACGGCACAGACAGCAGCGGCGGAAACAGCAGTCGAGGAGATCTTCGTCTTGGGTGAAGCCGAAGGCGCGACTTCGGTCATGGAACTGCTTGCCGCCGATCCATTCACCGGAGACCCTGGCATCAACCCGGAGGAGGACGTTGTGGTGCTCCCATACTCATCAGGCACTACAGGTCTTCCCAAAGGTGTGATGCTCACCCATTCCAACCTCGCCGCGAACCTAGCCCAGGCTGAACATGTGATCTCCCTCGATGAGTCCGAGGTCATCGTCGCCGTCCTGCCCTTCTTCCACATCTATGGCATGCAGGTGCTTATGAACGGTGTCCTGTTCAACGGGGCCACCACGGTGACGATGCCTCGGTTCGACCTGGCCGAGTTCCTGAGGGTCGTCCAGGACTACAAGGTGACACGTCTGTATTTGGTGCCTCCGATCATCCTGGCGCTGGCAAAGCACCCCATGGTGGATGAGTACGACCTGTCCAGCGTGAAACAGATCTTTTCCGGTGCGGCACCACTCGGGTCCGAACTCGAAGCCGAGGCCGCCGAGCGTGTGGGAGCCGAGGTCGTCCAGGGCTACGGCCTGACCGAGACCAGTCCCGTCACCCATGCCACGGTGTCCGGCAAATCGCGTTCCGGATCGATCGGCTTCATCATCTCCAATACCGAGGCTCGGATCGTCGACCCGCAATCGGGAGCAGATCTTGGGACCGACGAGGAGGGTGAGATCTGGATCAGAGGCCCGCAGGTCATGCACGGCTACCTCAACAACCCGGAGGCGACGCGGGAGAGCATCGACGGAGACGGCTGGTTCCATTCGGGGGACATCGGGAAAGTGGACGAGGAGGGTTACTGGTACATCACCGATCGGCTCAAGGAGCTGATCAAATACAAAGGGTTCCAGGTGGCGCCCGCCGAACTCGAGGCCCTACTACTCACCCATCCCGCGGTGGGCGATTCAGCGGTGATCCCGGTTCCCGATGACGAGGCTGGCGAAATCCCCAAGGCTTTTGTCGTCCTCAAGCCCGATCAGGAAGTCGGCGCCGAGGAGCTCATGGATCACGTCGCAGGTCACGTCGCTCACTACAAGCAGATTCGGGAGGTCGAGTTCATCGACGAGATCCCCAAGTCTCTTTCAGGAAAGATCCTGAGGAGGGTTCTGCGGGACCGCGAGGCTGCCAAGACCTGAGGTTCCGAGCCGTTACCGTGGTCAACACACGGGTCGATTTCGGTGACTTTCGACCGGTGTGGGCACCTCATGGATCGCCTCGATGAGGGCGCTGTAGCCAGGCTCGATCGCACGTCTGTAGCGCCGGGTGGGGGACAGATGAGGGAGGCTGGCAGTCCCGACCTGATTCGAACTGGCATTTCCAGCCTTGCTGGGCTGGCCTTGCCTACAGGTCGAGTTGCGTGCGGATTGCTCTTTCCACTGCGGCAAGGTCTGGGTCAGAGATCCGTCCCACTTTCTCTTGGAGGCGCCGCTTCGATGCTGTGGCAATCTGATCGGCCATTGCTTTGTGCTACTTGTCCTTTACCTCGACATAGGCTTCGCTCGGATAGAGCCGCTCGACATTGGATGTGAGCGGTATGACCTGGACGCGATTCAGGGTTTTGTTGGAAGACGACGACGGCAGGACGGGTTTTGCGGATCTCACCACCGACCGCCGGACCGAAACTGACCCACCAGACCTCACCGCGGTTCATTGGCAACATCGCCTATCAGACCTTCGGACCATTCAGCAGCATCGGATTCCCGGGCTTCATCCAACGCCATCTCCCTATAGGCTGCCTCGAGATCAGCATCCACAACCTGCGGTCGTGCCAGGCTCTCCAGGAAGCGGCTGATCTTTCTTCTCCCCACACGCTTGTAGAGCCCTTCGTAGACCTCATCGTCGATAGTGATCGTGAGTTTTCTACTCATGCACCTATATACACGTGCAAAAGGGAGTATCACTCTCGGTGTCGTGACGTTGTGCGTGCAATGGTGCAAGCGGCTGGCCAAACACAAAGAGCCAGCGGGGGAACCGTTCGCCCAGCCGCGCGTTTTTGCGCCCGCGCATCTCGATAGACGGGTACTCACGAACGCCTGATGCCGCGGAATCCGAGATGGCTGGTAGCGGTTTCGATCGTCTGTGGCTGTCGGGCGGCGGGGCGGTAGCGGTAGCAGTACTGCGGGGTGCACAAGTGGGAACCGCCCTTTACCACCTTGCGGGGAATGCGGATCTCTTGGCCGGGATCGAAACTTCCCTCCTGGGTGCCCCTTAGGGGGTCCGGCGGTGCACAGCATGATGGTCCGGCGGAGGGGTGATCTGCCGTGTACCAGTCGTCGGTCCACTCCCACACGTTGCCGGTCATGTCGAAGAGCCCATAGCCGTTGGAGGGATAGGAACCCACCGGTGAGGTTCGCGTCCACCCGTCCAGTTCGGTGTTCTCGTATGGGAACCGGCCTTGCCATGTATTGGCGAGAGGCTCGGTCTCCTGTGGATCTTCGTCGCCCCATGCGAATCGGGCACCGTCAAGACCTCCGCGAGCGGCGAACTCCCATTCGGCCTCTGTTGGGAGATCGAGTCCCGCCCATTCGCAGTAGGCAGCAGCGTCACCGTGGCTCACCTGAACCACCGGATGGTTGGCCAGAGCCTCGATGGAGCTTTCCGGTCCGGTGGGATGTCTCCAGTCGGCGCCAGGTGTCCATCGCCACCAATTGGTGAAATCGTCGAGATTCACCCGCCCAGGGGTCATCGTGAACACCAGCCCTCCCGGCACCAGATCCTCAGGCGCCGCTCCCGGATACATGGCGGGATCGGGTGGTTTCTCCGCCTCGGTCACAAACCCGGTTGCTTCCTCGAACGCGGAGAAGCGAGAGTTGGTGACGGGTTGAGGGTCGATCTGGAATCCGTCTACAGAGACCCGGCGAACCGGTGCCTCGTCGGGGTAGAAGTCCTCCGAACCCATGGCAAACTCGCCACCCTCCACCTTGACCATGACCTCGTCAATCTGATTGTGAAGTTTGGTCACGGCTTGCCCTCCATTACTGGGCGAAGCTAGCCGCCCCTCGTGCGCGCCCTCGATTGCATCGGTTTTCGAGGTCGTGTAGACATCCGGCCTCGCCGTTCGCTAGCCAAGGAGACTGTCATGACGCAAGACCCGAAAATCGGTAGAGAGATTCTGCCGATTCCGGACATCCCGGTGCAGACCGATCCA
>JAZFTT010000155.1:0-5189 GCA_036446835.1 Acidimicrobiia bacterium | reverse complement strand
CCGTTCGCTAGCCAAGGAGACTGTCATGACGCAAGACCCGAAAATCGGTAGAGAGATTCTGCCGATTCCGGACATCCCGGTGCAGACCGATCCAGGGATGCACGCCAATGACACGTCGGCGCCGCCCATCGTTCCGCTGCGACCGCCGGCTGGTGCTCCAAACGTGCTGATCATTCTGATCGACGACATGGGCTTCGGAGCTACGTCGACGTTTGGTGGACCGTGTGACATGCCCACGTTCGAGCGAATCGCCCAAGAAGGCCTGACGTACAACCGCTTCCACACAACGGCACTGTGTTCGCCGACACGTCAGGCGTTGTTGACCGGCCGTAATCATCACAGTGCAGAGATGGGTTCGGTGGGGGAGGTGGCCACTTCGATGCCCGGCTACACGTCTGTTCGGCCGAACAGCGTGGCGACGATCGCCGAGATGCTCCGGCTCAACGGGTACAACACGGCGGCGTTCGGGAAGATGCATCAGACCCCGACCTGGGAGACGTCGATGTCGGGGCCGTTCGACCGGTGGCCAACCGGTGATGGCTTCGAGAAGTTCTGGGGGTTCGTTAGCGGCGAGACCGATCAATGGGCGCCGGTTCTCTACGAAGGGACGACACCGGTCGAGCCGAGGGCCACAGCAGCGGAGGGTTATCACATCACCGAGGAGCAAGTCGACCAAGCGATCGCTTGGATCACGGGGCAGCAGGTCTTGACACCGGATAAGCCGTTCTTCGTGTACATGTCTTATGGGGCCACCCACGCCCCGCACCACGTACCCGAGGAGTGGATCGAGAAGTACCGGGGCCGGTTCGACCGCGGCTGGGACGTTGTGCGCGCCGAGACCTTGGCCAACCAGATCGCGAAGGGCATTGTCCCCGAGGGCACAGAACTGACTGCGCGTCCAGACGGAGTGGTCGGGTGGGAGGAGCTCTCAGACGACCAGAAGATGGTGGCGACACGCTTGATGGAGACGTACGCAGGGTTCGCCGAGCACACCGATTTTCACACTGGCCGATTGATCGACGCCCTTGACGAGATCGGAGCGTTGGACGACACGCTGGTGATCTACATCGCCGGGGACAACGGCGCGTCGGCCGAAGGCGGCCTGGAAGGTACCTTCAACGAGTTGAAGGCGCTCAACGGAATCTCCGAGACAACCGAGGACATCCTGCCACACATCGACGATCTCGGGTCGCCCAAGGCGTTCAACCATTATCCGGTGGGGTGGGCTCACGCGATGAACACGCCGTACCAGTGGACCAAGCAGGTGGCATCGCACTTCGGCGGCACGCGTAACGGCACGGTCATCCGCTGGCCCAACGGCATCAAGGCTCACGGCGAAATCCGTCAGCAGTTCCACCACGTCATCGACATTGTGCCGACGATCCTCGAAGCCGCCGGGCTACCCGAGCCTTACTCGGTAAACGGCATCGCCCAGAAGCCGATCGAAGGGGTAGCCATGAACTACACGTTCGACGATGCCAACGCCGATGATCGCCACACCACGCAGTACTTCGAGATGTTCGGCAACCGTGGCATCTACAAGGACGGCTGGACCGCCGTCACCAAACATCGCACACCGTGGGAGATGGGTCAGGTCCAGACGATCCCGCTACCTAAGGACGTATGGGAACTCTACGACACAACCACCGACTGGTCGCAGGCCAACGACCTTTCCGCGGAGATGCCGGACAAGCTGGCCGAGATGAAGGATCTGTTTCTCATCGAGGCCGCCAGGTACAACGTGTTCCCGATCGACGATCGGACTGGCGAACGATTCAACGCAGCCATTGCGGGCCGGCCGGATCTTCAGGCAGGACGCAATTCGATGCGGTTCGTCCCCGGCATGACCCATCTGATGGAGAACGCCGTCCTCAACGTCAAGAACCGCAGCCATGTCGTCACGGCACAGCTCGGGATCCCCGAGGGTGGTGCCAATGGTGTGATTGTCGCCCAGGGTGGACGCTTCGCTGGATGGGCCTTGTACATGGTCGACGGCAGGCTCGCCTACTGCCACAACTGGGTAGGTTCAGAGCTGTACTACGTCAAAGCCCCCGATCGAATGCCCGCGGGTGAGGTCACCGTTCAGTACCAGTTCGACTTTGACGGCGGGCGTCCGGGCGCTGGTGGTGACGGGACTCTGCTCATCAACGGCGACGTGGTTGCCACCGGACGAATCGACAAGACCTGCCCGTTCCTGCTCGCGGCAGGCGAGAGCATGGACATCGGGCTCGATGGTGGCCAAACGGTGACCGACGATTACGCCGAGGGACCGGCGAACGCTTTCACCGGCACAATCGACTGGGTACAGATCGACCTCGAGGAGGACGAGGTCAGCCACATGGAGGATCCGGAGCAGACCTACCACCGGATCATGGCCCGCCAGTAGAGCTCCAGTCGCGTCTGGCTGGGTGATCTGCTCAGTCAGGCCAACTCGTCGAGGCAAACCGCCGACTGAGGAAATAGGCAACGTCGGGCATTCCAGGCCAAGCTGCCTGAAAGGGATTCGCCCGAACGGAATTTGTCCCGACCAGACGATGGATGGTGCGTTCGACGGGAGCCCCGGAACGGGTCGCTGACAGGTTAGATGCAGCAGCTACTAGCGGAACGGTGTATAAACCCATCTTCGTTGGAGGATTTCGAGGGTTACGGCTAAGCCCCACGAGAGTCGACGAGCGAACCACACACACCATCAGCGGCTCAGAATGTCATCAACTGGGCGGGCGGGAGAGACGCTCCAACTCGTGGAAGAGTTCGGCCACTGACGACCTCTGCTCGTCGGTCAATACGGAATCGTGACGGGCCATGAAGTCGGCGAGACTGCTCATCCTCTCAAGAATCACCTCGATGTCAGTCTCCTCGACGGGGGTCTGCGAACCCTTGACGAATCCCACCACCGCCGCCGCCACATCGCCATGAAGGTTCGCTTCGCCAATGGTCTCGAGGACTCCGCTTTCAGCCATCAGCCCGTGCAGACCCGATCTGACGTTTGCCAGCCTCAACTCGATATCGAGAGCATCGAGTTCGACCTTGAGCGCTCCCAACATGGCCACGCCGGGAACGTCCGACTCGGAAGTGAGGCTCATGTCCAGCAACAGCGTCCGAACCTCACCGCCCTCGATGTCGAGGCTGTTCCTCATCAAATCATGCAAGGGTCCCGCATTGGCGAAGAACAGGCCCTCGTCGGGACGCAGGATCAGCAACCCGGTAATGGCCAGACCCTCGGGATGTGACTCGGCGTTTCGGAAGCTCAAGGTTCCTGGCAATCTGACGAGGTGACTCATCTGCGGACGACTGGCCCGGCCGATCAATGCCAGTAGGGAAACGATCACCGCCACCAACAACCCAGCTAGCACATCCTCGAATGTCAGCACCCCAAGGAGCGCGATGGTCGCAAGTGCAAAATCGAGTTTGCGGAGGCGATACAGCCGACGGAGCGCACCGACATGAACCATGGGAAAGACGGCCACGACCACAATTGCCCCCAACGTGGCTTCGGGGAGATTCGCGAAAAGTGGGGTCAAGTAGAGGGCGACGAGAGCGGTGGCAATTGCTGCGACAACCCCCGCCATTTGAGTCTTCCCTCCGGCTGCGTCGCTGGCCGCGGACTTTGAAAGGGAAGCTCCAATTGGAAACCCCTGAAAGAGGCCAGCCCCCAGGTTGGCCATGCCGAGGCCAATCAGCTCCTGGTCGTCTCTGATGCGGTAGCCATGTTTGGCGGCGAAACTCCGAGCCGGGCCGAGCGCCTCAGCAAACATCACCAGCGCGATGGCCAACGCCCCGGGAATCAAGGCTACAACGGCTGCAAACTCCAGATCTGGGATCTGTGGCGGTGCGAGCCCCGCGGGGATTTCGCCGACTATGTGGACACCTTGAGACTCGAGTCCCAGAATAGAGACGACGGAGATGCCGTAGACCAGAGCCACCAGTGCCGCTGGGACCCGATTGAGCCAACGTTCGAGAATCAGCATCAAGACGACTGTGCTGCCGCCGACCATCAACGTGGTCATGTGCATCTCAGGCAATGAGCGGAAGAGATCAGCAAGGCGTTCCCAAGAGTTACCTTCCGCTGCTTCGATGCCGAGGATCTTCGGTAGCTGTTTGACAATGATCAGCAGGGCCAGACCGGAAACGAATCCGGTGAGCACGGACGGAGAAAAAAATCGCGCAAACCTTCCGAGGCGCAATAGGCCGCCGACGGCCGCAACGACGCCGGCCATGACCGCCAAGGCGGCAGTCAACGAAACGAATTCGGCAGAGTCGGCCGGTGCCAGCTCGCCGATTATCGATGCCGACATGACAGCGACGCCTGATGACACCGCGACCACCAGTTGGCGTGAAGTACCGAAGATCGCGTACGCCAGGAGGCCGATCGGGGCTGCGTAGAAGGCTGCTTGCGGAGGCACTCCGGCCAACTCCGCGTATGCCATGCCCTCCGGGACCAGCAGAGCCATGATCGTCAGACCTGCGATCAGATCGGCGCGAAACCACCTCGGCTTGTAGTCAGGCAGCCAGCCGAGAACCGGGAGGTACTTCTTCATAGTGACGGGCGATTCATACGAAGCGCTTTTCGTCTTTGACCGGGTCTTCTCCGCGCGTGGTTCAGCTTCGCCAACAAGCCTCCTAGCTTCGATTCGTTCGGCAGAACCTAGACGATCCCGTCCGCGAGAGCTTGTTGGTCCACTAGGTTCTGCCAGCATGCCCGCTGATTGCGACGTCTCCCATCAACCGGCGAGGGAGCGAAGATCGCCAGATTCCTTGAGCGGCATCCTTACCCATCACCCGTCGGAGTTCTCGACACCAACCGGAAGACCTGGTCGGACGAGACGCGATTGGCGCGGCCAGTATCGCCTTCTCCATCCGACACAGCACTTCCGGGAGATTCGCCAGTGTTGACCGGCGGGCGTGGGGCACCCCGGGCGGCGCCGTCACAGCCAGATCGGTGATCGGGTTGAGGCCTTTTCTCCCGATTCTCGGCTGGCTTCCGGGATATGACTGGAGTTGGCTGCGCGGCGACCTTCTTGCTGGAGCGACCGTGTGGGCCGTGCTCATCCCCTCTGCTCTGGCTTATGCCGGCATAGTTGGTGTGGACCCGGTCGTGGGCCTGTATACGGTCCCGCTGGCTCTGGTGGCCTACGCAGTGTTCGGTGGCTCGAGGCTGCTTGTGGTGGGCCCCGATGCGGCGATTTCCG
>JAZFTT010000154.1:0-14912 GCA_036446835.1 Acidimicrobiia bacterium | reverse complement strand
GCAGGTGGGGCACTTGTCGGGATCATCGAGTTTGTCGAGGCGGTGACGGCTGTTGCAGTTGCGGCACTCGACCATCGGATCGGTGAAGACCTCCTCGTGACCCGAGGCCTGCCACACCTGGCGGGCCTGGATGACTGCGGAGTCGAGGCCCACTATGTCGGAACGCTCCTGGACCATCGACCGCCACCATTCGCCTTTGACGTTGTTCAGGAGCTCGACGCCCAGCGGTCCGTAGTCGTAGGCAGACCGGAGTCCGCCGTAGATCTCGGAGGACTGAAAGACAAAACCTCGCTTCTTGGCGAGGTTGGAGATGGTGTCGAGAGTTACTTCTGTCATGTATCGCCTGAACGGTGGCCTAGTGTCGCTACATAGTCAATCTGGCTTGTCATCTGCCCCACCGAACCTGCGGTCTCTCGACTGATATTCGATCACGGCATCGAGAAGCGCATGACGGTCGAAGTCCGGCCACAGGATGCCGGGGAAATAGAACTCGGCGTAGGCCGACTGCCACAGCAGGAAATTGGAGAGACGGTGCTCGCCCGACGATCGGATGATGAGATCGACATCCGGCATCTCGGGGATGTAGAGAGCGCCTCGGAGGGCGTCCTCGTCGATGTCGTCGACCCGGAGGTCACCCGATACTGCCCGTGAAGCAAGGATTCGGGCGCCTTCGACGATCTCTCTTCTGGCTCCGTAGTTGAAAGCAAACACGAGATTCAACACTTCGTTCTCTTTCGTTTTCTCTTCGGCGTCGGCCATGTGCTCCCGATTCCGATCGGGGATGCGCGGGTCTTTCATGTAGCCGGCGAACCTCATGCGGACACCTTGAGCGTTGAGGTCGTCACGACGTCTCAGAAGAAGGTCCTCGTTGAACCACATGAGAAATTCGACCTCATCGTCAGACCTCGACCAGTTCTCGGTGGAGAAGGTGAAAGCAGTCAGCCATTTGATGCCTATCTCGACCGCACCTTCCACCGTGTCGAACAGCGCCTCCTCACCGGCGAGGTGCCCAGCCGTCCGGGGAAGGCCGCGGGCGTTGGCCCATCGGCCATTACCGTCGAGGATTAGGCCAACATGGTCCGGGATGAGACCCGGATCGAGCATGCTTGTGTCCAGTCGCCCCTCCACTTCCGTCATTTCATGACCGCCAGCGAGGTCAGTTTGCGATCCAGGTGGTATTCGACGAAACGGCGAGCAATTGCCATGGCCTCTCCAGAGAGGCTGTCGTCGCCCGATGGCAGGGACATGAGCTCGGCGTCGGCGAGGGCAGCGAGATAGTCCGTCAGCCCGTCGCGAAGCCTCACCACACCTTCAACACGGCACAGGTCACAGATCGCCCCGCCGCCCCCGAAGGAGAACCGGTGCAAGTCTTCGCTGCGCCCACAAGTGGCACATTGGGTGAGAGAGGGCGCCACTCCGACGACAGTGGCCAGCTTGAGAAGGAAGCTCGTCATCAGATCATGGCCCCGCCCCCCCGCTTCCAGTGCCTTGAGACCTCTCTGGAGCAGCAGAAACAGCCGAATCGAGGACTCTTCCTCCTGGGCCACGGCGTCTGCTGCCTCGACCATCGTCCCCGCTGCTATCACTGCGTCGAGATCCGCCCGGAGCCTCGGAAAGGGCTCCAGGATGGCAACCTGAGTGATGGTGTCGAGGTTGCGACCCTCATAGAGAACCAGGTCGACATGGGTGAAAGGCTCGAGACGACCACCGAACCTGCTCTTTGTCTTGCGCACGCCCTTGGCAACTGTTCGGATCTTTCCGTTGTTGGGGCTGAGAAGGACCACGACACGATCCGCCTCACCGAATGGGTAGGACCGGAGGACTATCGCCTGATCGTGACGGATTGCCATGAGGTCGCTCAGAGTATCGCTCGATGGGCGTAGTCTCGCGGCATGACACTCGTCGCAGACCACGAGATCGACGCTTTCCTCGAATCCCACTCTGACTGGTCGAGGTCCGGCAAGGAGATCACCAGACTGTTCACTTTCAAGGACTTCAGTGAGTCGATGGGTTTCGTGACCCGTATCGCGATGGAAGCCGAGAAGGCCGATCACCACCCCGACATCGACATCCGGTGGAACAAGGTGACCCTCACTCTCTCCACCCACTCCGAAGGCGGCCTGACCGTCCAAGACCTCGACCTCGCCAACACCGCCGACACCCTGAAATAGCGAACCTGAGGTTGTTAGGCCCGTATACGGGCCTAACAACCTCAGGTTCGCCAATGGGGTTAGCCGTAGTCGGGGCTCCTCTTCTCCCTCATCGCCGCGAGGCCCTCGAGAGCGTCAGGGCTGTTGAACCCGAGGAACTCGTAGGCGACCGAGGCGTCGAAGATCGGATAGGCCATCCGCAGCCAGTGGTTGAGCGTGTGTTTGGTCCACCGGATTGCCTCCTGAGGCCCTGAAGCCAACTCCGAGGCGAGAGCCTCGGTGAAGGTGTGCAATTCATCATCTTCCACCACCCTTGCCACCAACCCGATTCGCTCGGCCTCGGTTCCGTCGATGGGGTGGTTGGTGAGGAGGTAGTACTTGGCCTTGGCCATCCCCATCAGCAGAGGCCAGATCACAGCGGCGTGATCTCCGGCTGTCACGCCGATCTTCAAATGCCCGTCGAGTATCCGTGCCGATCTGGCAGCCACCGGAATGTCGGCAAGGAGTCCCGCCGCCAGACCTGCCCCCACCGCCGGACCGTTGATAGCCGACACGATCGGCTTGGAGCACTCGATGATGTTTCGGACCAGCTCTCGTGTCTCCCTGAGAACACGACGATGCGTATCGCGATCATTGGAAATGTTTTCGACCATCTCGTAGTCACCGCCGGCGGAGAACGCACGACCCTCGCCACGCAGCAGGACAACTCTCACATCTGGATCGGCGTCGACGTCTGGCCAGATCTCGACCAACTCGGCGTGCCCCCTCTCGGTGATGGCGTTGAGTCTGCCCGGATTGTCGAGAGTGACGACGAGCACGCCATCGGGACGTTGGTCCAGTTGCAGGAATTGATAGCGACTTCGATCCATGCTGCGACGCTAGCCGCTCACGTCTTGTCGAAACCCAATCGATCGAGAAGTTGGGGACTTCGCTGCCAGTCTTTCTCAACGACGACATGCAGCATGAGGTTCACCTTGCTTCCAAGGATCGTCTCCAACTCCTGTCGCGCCTCGGTGCCCGCCTTCTGGAGCAGAGATCCGCCCTTTCCGATCACGATCCCCTTTTGGCTTTTCCTCTCGACGACGACATCGGCCTCTATGTCGATGAGGCCACTCTCTCGCTGGTCCATCTCCTCGATGCGAACAGTCAGCGAATGTGGAAGTTCCTCTCTGAGACGACCGAGGAACTTCTCCCGCACGATCTCTGCGATGACAAGGCTCTCCGGCTGATCGGTCGTCATGCCCTCGGGGTAGTACCGAGGTCCTTCGGGAAGCCGACGGACCAACTCCTCCACAAGTTCGGCCACCCCGTCACCGTTGATCGCCGACAGGGGATAGATGTCCTGGAAGGGCCAATCGGCCGCCTCGATCAATTGCCCCATCGTTGCCTGACGGGAGGCTCTGTCGATCTTGTTGACCCCGACGACGACGTCGGCATCGGACTCCACTAGACGCTCGGCGATCAGTCGATCTCCTGGGCCTATCGGCATTGTGGCATCAATAAGGAACAGGACAACGTCGGCGTCGGCGAGAGTCCCGTAGACCAGCGAGTTGAGCCGGGTCCCGAGCTCGGTCTTCGGTTTGTGAAGGCCCGGCGTGTCCACGAGAACAATCTGGTATTCGGGTTCGGGACCGTCCGAGTCAGTCACCACTCCCCGGATGGCGTTGCGTGTGGTTTGTGGTCGAGAAGACGTGATTGTCACCTTGGATCCGACCATCGTGTTGACCAGGGTCGACTTACCAACGTTGGGGCGTCCGACAACAACCACGAATCCCGACTTCACACAGCCTCGATCCGGCCGCCCAGCCGCACGTTCACTTCAGCGACTCGCCGGCCTTGCATCCGGCTTACCCGGAGGATCAGCTGTTCGTGAGTGAACACCTCGCCTTCCTCGGGAATCCTCTCTGCGAGGCCGAGAACCAACCCACCAACCGTATCCCACTCCTCATCTGGCAAATCGACTCCCGTAGCCTTGACGAGATCGTCCACGGGCAAACGGGCGTCGACATCCCAGCCTTCACTGGTGCGTGAAATCAGACTCTCTTCGAGGTCGGTCTCGTCGGCGATCTCCCCAACCAGCTCTTCAAGTAGATCCTCAATGGTTACCAGACCGGCAACATCGCCATACTCGTCAACGACAATCACCTGATGGGTGTGGCTCTCCTGCATCTCCGCCAGCAGAGACGAGGCGTGCTTGGTTTCTGGTACGAATTCGACCGGCCTCATCACCTCTGCGACTGTCCGCGGGCGAGTCTCGTCAGTCAGCATCGACAGGAGATCCTTCACGATCACCTGGCCAACGACATCACCGTTGGACATGACCGGAAACCTCGAGTATCCCTCCTCGGTGGAGAGACCGATCAGCCTCTCGATGGGAGCCGTGATCGGCACGGTGACCATGTCGGGTCGTGGCGTCATCACCTCTCTCACGATCGTTTCGCTGAACTCGAGAACTGAGTCGATCAGCTCGCGCTCGTGTTCGTCGGCCGGATCCACACCCCTGTCGTCATCATGATCGTCCCCACGCTCGGGGTCGGGAAGAAGGTCGTTGGCCCATCCACCAAGCCCAACCGAGACCCTCAAAAACCCCGCCGAGCGGTAGGCGACACGATGTGGCCTCAGCCTTCCGAGACGACGAGGAACCAGGTCACCAACAAGAAGCGCGGTTCCCCCGACACCCAGGGCGTAGAGCAGGGCTACCTCGAAGGATCGACCAGAAGCCAGGACTGCTGTTGCCAGCACCGAGCCGAGAATCAGCAGGGCCGAAGCCACAACCCCGACCGCCGGCGAGATCACCTCACGCTCGTCGAGCATGTCGGCGACTGCCTCCGCTCCTTTGGTGCCATCCGACGCGTCACGCAAAGCATCAGCCCTGGGCACTCTCGTCACTGCTGTTCCGGCAGCTCTGATCGAGAAGGCAAGCAAAAGGAGAACCACGGCGAAAAGGAGGACGGCAACCGTCATCGTCGTTCCTTCCCGATTCGGGCAAGGAGGTCTCGCTCCCTTTGCTCCATTCGCTCGGCATCCTCGTCGACTATGTGGTCGTAGCCGATGAGGTGAAGGACACCATGAGTGACCATCAGCGCCATCTCGTCCTCGAACGCAACATTGTTCTCGGTGGCCTGTCTGCGAATGTAGGCCGGCGCCACGATCACGTCACCGATCATCAGAGGCGGGCCGTGAGGGTCATGATCAGGGACCACCCCGGGCAGCAAGTCCTCGACCGGAAATGCCAACACGTCGGTGGGTCCTGACCGGTTCAGGAACCTCTCGTTGTATTCCGACATCTCCTCTTCGTCAATGAGAAGGATGGTGACTTCGGTGTCCTTTGGGTACCCCTCTTCGGAAAGGACCATCTCCGCCAGGCTGCGCAGGTCGGAGAGCCCGATTTCCTCAGACTGCTCATCGGCGAGGAACACACTCATCGACTCTCCCCGTGCTCGAGAGCGTTAGCAACAGATGCGTTGCGAAAAACCGGAGATTTGTTTCTACACGGGGACGGTTCGTCCATCAGTTGCCGGGGAAGTTCGGGTAGGCGATGCGCTGATGGTAGTGACCGACCAGTGACTCTAGGAAGGCTGCCCGGATCTTGGTCAGCTCTCCCAGGGTCAGGGGGGATTCGGAGAGTTGCCCATCCTCGAGCTTCTCGTCCATCACCCGGTTGACAACTTTCTCGATGGCGTCGGGCGTGGGCTCCTCGGTCTGGAACACTGCCCGGCAGGCGGCCTCCAACGAATCGGCCACCATCAGAATCGCCGTCTCCGCCGTGCGGGGCTTGTGCCCGATATGACGGAAGTCGTCTACGTCGACGTCATCGCCGGTCTGCTCACGAGCCTTCTCGTAGAAGAAGCGCATAACGCCATCGCCGTGGTGGCTGACTATTCCCTGGGTGACGTCGGTTGGGATCTTGAACTGACGCGCCAGGGCGACACCGGTTGTCACATGACTCCTGATGATCTTGGCTGACTCCCGCGGGTCGAGTTCGTCGTGCGGGTTGGGAATCCCAAACTGGTTCTCTATGAAGTAGGTGGGGTTCTCGGTCTTGCCAAGGTCGTGGTAATAGGCCATCGCCCTCGCCAGCAGCGGGTTCGCCCCGATCTCCCTCGCCGCGGCATCTGCCAGCGTTCCCACCATCAGCGAGTGGTTGAAAGTGCCAAAGGCCTCCTCCTGAAGAAGCTGCAGCGCCTTGTGGTTGCGGTCGGTCAGGTCGAGAAGACTCAGCGTGGTAGTGATGTCGAATGCCGACTCGAAGAACTGGAGTGCGGCAAGGCCAACCAGTGAGGCAACCACAGAAACCCCGAAAGCCCAGGCCACCGAGACTCCGACTGTCTGCAGCAGATCGTCATTCGGCCCAACATGGAAGAACCACGACGTCGACGCTGCGATGCCGGCGGCGACCAGCGACGAGAGCACTACTGCATTGCGAAAGGCTCCCCGGGTGCTGACCGAGCTCACGAAGGGAATGGGAGCAAGCGCAGCGAGGACGGCGTAGACAGTGATACCGACGTCCAAGGTTCCCACGGCCGTCAGCACCCCAACCGAGAGCGCCATCAGCACCGCTATGCGCTGATCGAAGAGGATCGCCGACACAAAACCGAATGCCACGGCGGGCAGGACGTACCAACTGGTCAGTTCCTGGATCACGACGGTGCCACGGACAGCCGCTCCAGCAAGAAGAATCAAAATTCCGAAAAGCGCCACCATTCGAGGACGCGCCCAGAACTCGAGTCGGAATCTCGCCAAATAGAGCCCCAGGAGTGCAACGAGGACCGCGATAACCGCCAGCATTGCCATCGACGCCTGCTCCGTGGTTGCCAACGTGGTCGTGGCTTTGATTGCGTCAATGTCGAGCTGGGTCATCAATACGCCCTCGGCGATGATTGTCTGACCCTCGATGTAGGTGACTGTCACCTCCGGCACACCTTCAGCGGCCTCGTCCTGCTTTTCTGTAGTCCGCTCCTGGTTGATCAGATAGTTGGCCTGGAGAAAAGTGGCGACGATCTCGCCCGCAGCCTCCCCACCGGGAACATCCTGACCGGTGTCGACGTGGAAGACCAGGGGCGGACTGGTTCTCTGGCGAGCCTTGGCCTCCTGTAGCTGGTCTGGTTCGATGCGGCGGCCGAACTCCTCGAGGACTCGCTGTAGCGAGGCCTGGCGGACCGTGGGCAGATGAAGCGGCTCGCCGAGCCCGGATCGGACAACGTCATCGGAAGCGGTGGCCGCCAGATAGCTGATGGTCGGTCCCGGCAGGGGGTACTGGGCTGCCAGAGCAGTCTCGATGTCGACAAGGGGACGGAGACTCGCCGCGAACCCTATGTTTCCGGCAAGACACTCTGCCCCTGCCTCACAGACGATCAACTGAGTCAGGTTGTCGGTGTCGACGATCCAGCCGTGAGGAACCTCGGGATCGGAGTCGTCCACGCTGATGACTGCTGCCCCGGTGGTGATTTCGACGCTCCAAACTCCTCCTGGACCCGTGGTCACTGTCGAATTGTCACCTTCCGTTGCGATCTCAACACTGACCCGCTCGAGTCCTTGGTCCACTCGATCGCCCTCGGCGTCGGGTCTGAACTCACCGTCGCCATCCACGTCCAGGAACACGACACCGACAATGGTGGAGGGCGCAGCCAGGATGGTGGTGGTTGTTGAGGCGTCTGGGGGTCCCGTCGTCGTTGTCGAAGTCGTCGGAAGCTCAGGGATAGAGGTTGGCGGGGGTGTAGGCGCATCGTCGATTACCAGAGCTTCCACATCGTCAAAAACTGAATTCACCGACTCGTTGACCGAGCTCTCGACCTCGGAATCCGGCTCACGGATCGGCTCGACATCGTCCCTGGCCACCTGCTCTTTCCGCGCAATCTCCTCTGAGTCGACAACATCCTCCGATTTCTCAGCCGTGAATGTCTGAGGGGCGGGCTGGCCGACCATCAACTCCGCTTCGGCGGAGGAGATCCCGATCGACAGCACCCCCCAGGTCGCCACGACGGTGGCGAGGAAAAGGGCGATCCGCACGACGGTTGGCCGGCCCATCACCGCTCCTCGGTCTCAAATCGTTGGTAGGCCTCGACGATCGACGCCACAATCCGGTGACGAACCACGTCGCGAGAACCCAGCTCGATAAAGGAAACACCGGGAATCCCGGTGAGGATGCTGCGGACGACGCGAAGCCCGGTGTGATGCCCTGCAGGCAGGTCGGTCTGGGAGACATCGCCGGTGATGATCATCTTCGAATTGAAGCCGAGACGGGTCAGAAACATTTTCATTTGCTCCGGCGTGGTGTTCTGCGCCTCATCGAGGATCACGCACGCATCGTTGAGTGTCCTTCCACGCATGTAAGCGAGCGGAGCTATCTCGATAGTTCCCCGCTCGATGAGTGAGGCGGTCTCTTCGGGACCGAGCATGTCCCACAAAGCGTCGTAAAGAGGACGCAGATACGGGTCGATCTTGGCGGACACGTCTCCGGGGAGAAACCCGAGCCGCTCCCCCGCCTCAACCGCCGGACGGGTGAGGACGATGCGTCTGACTACTCCGTTGAGCAGACTGTCCACAGCGGCGGCCATGGCCAGATAGGTCTTGCCGGTGCCAGCCGGGCCGATTCCGAATGTCAGGGTGTTTTCCCTGATGGCTTCGATGTATTTCTGCTGACCGTGAGTCTTTGGCCGGATCATTCGTCCCCGACCAACCGGAATTCCGTCGCTCAGGACTCCAGAGGGACTGGGGACTTCGTCTCGCACCATCTTCACGACTTCGATGACCCGGCCCTCATCCAGGGCATGGCCTTCCTGGACCAGGATCAGCAGCTCATCGAGGACCGTTCGAGCTTTCTCGACGTCCTCCTCGGAGCCCCTCAAAACGACCTCATCTCCACGCGCGACAAACCGGACCTCAGGAAAGAGAGACTCGACCTGGCGCAGGTGCCGATCGGACTCGCCTATGAGATCCAGCATCAAGTGATGGCTGGGGACACGCAGACGCGTTTCGCTCTGGTCAGTGGACAAGGTGATGACGCCATCGTTGAGGCGTCAGGGGCATTTTATCGGCTTTTCGATATTCAGCTAGTGGTCTGTCGCTCAATTGATGCCACGGTGTCACCGAGTCATCGGCGTCATCTGGCCAGGACGCACAACGAAGGCGCAGCCGTAGCTGCGTCGAGCCGGAGGACGCCGCCAGGGGTGTCGAGGGCCGGTGAGACCGCGTAGCTATTTGGGCGACGGGCCACTAGTGGTGTGTCTCAGGAGTGGCACTCGTCTTCACCGTTTGGGAAAGTGCGCCAAGTATCGCCTGGTCTCCTCTGCGTATCTCGGAGTGACTCGGATCCTTGCGCAGCAACTGGATTGCCGCGAGGTATCTCTCCACCAGGTCGCCTGAATGGGCAGCTCCCAACGCATCCAGGTCGATCACCAGAGCGCCGTCGGAAGGAACCACAGGAAGAAGGTCTGACGCGGCGATTCCGTAGATCTCGGCAAGACGCACGAACCGCTGTACCGAGATAGCACGCTCTCCACGCTCGTAGGCTCCAACAACGGATGCCTTGAATTCGCCGTTGGTGTTGGACTCAACCACGCCAAGCGACCATGCACGCTGCCGCCTGGCGGCACGCAGTTTCTGGCCCAGTGATACGTTGAACTTGTCGATCAAGAATGGCCCTCCCAGGAGCCAGGCCCACATCCTATCCGCCAGTTTGTCATCTTGCCATCACCAACGGTTTCTCGGACGAACCACGCGATCAGGACAACAGCCTCGCGGCTGCGACGATCGCCGCCGACTCGACCCTGAGAATGGTGGGCCCTAGATCCCAACGAACAGCATCTGAAGGCATTTCTTCGTCGGAGAACCCACCTTCAGGACCGATGACAACAGTTCGCGCCTGAGGCACCCCGGTTTGTCCTCCCGGATGACATATCACCACCGGCCTGACCAGATCACTCCAACCGACCAGGTCAGAGTTGGTTTCCATCAGCCACGCGCCCCGGGATTGCTCAACGGCAGAGAGAACCCACGAGAACACCTTGGCGCCTGAAGCAACCCGATCCTTGCCACGGGTCGTCTCGAGCCACTGCAACCTGGCAACTCCCAGCTCTGCAAGCTTCTCGACGAGGAATCGCTGCCGGTCCTTATTGGACGGAGGCGCAGAAGCGACCACCAATTCAGAACTCCGAGGCACGCCCTGCTCATCACCACGGACGACAGCGCGATCACCGAGAACCCCGTTGCCGACATAACCCAGTCCGTCGGTGTATGAGACCCGATCCCCCCGATTCATCCTGAGGACCTTCGTCAGATGCTTCCATTGCACGATGGAGAGGCTGAGGGAATCTCCATTCCAAGGGGCACCGACGACGACGTGAGGCACCTGCTTCGTCAAGTTGGTGCCGGACGGTCTATTTTTTCGCCGCGCAGCTCTGCCCAGCGTCTCAGGAGCGTCTCCTCCTCGGAGGTCAACTCGGATGGCACGACCACGTCGACCACGACAATCAGATCGCCGCGCGTCCGGCGACCCAGAATTGTCATGCCCCGCCCCGGGATCCGGAACACACTCTTCGGCTGTGTCGCCGCCTCTATCTCGAGATCGATGGCGCCCCCTTCGATGAGGGGAATCTCGAGACGAGTTCCAAGTGAAGCCTCGGCCAGACCGATGGACACTATGTGCATGAGGTCGGCATCCTGACGCTCGAACCTCGGGTCAGGGGCAACTGCGACTTCAACGAACAGGTCACCGGCCGGTCCTGCCCGCCCTCCAGACTCGCCCCGGCCACTCAGACGCAACCTGGTCCCGCTGGAGACGCCGGCGGGGATCTCGATGCTCAGCATCACCTCCTCTGACACAGACCCGGAACCGGCGCAATTGAGGCAGGGGTTGGTCAGCAACTCTCCTTCACCCTTGCAGCGAGGACATGCGGTGACTGACATCATTGTCCCGAACAGGGAGCGGCGTGCCACGCGCACCTGTCCGGCGCCACCACAGTCCGGACAAGTAACCAGATCGTGTCCAGGCTCGGATCCCGTCCCCGAGCAATCGGGGCACGACACCAGAGTCAGGTATTCGACCGCAGCCTCACTACCAAAAGCAGCTTCCTCGAGACTCACCTCGGTTCGCACCAGGACGTCACGACCACGCGACGATCTGGAGCCTGCCTCGCCGAATACCCCACCATCGCCGAAAACGGATCGCAGCAGGTCGTCCAGACCACCGAATCCGCCGAGCAGATTGGACAGATCGATGGTGTCCCCCCTGTCGTATCGGCTCCGCCTGTCAGGGTCGGAAAGCACCTCGTATGCCTCGGCAGCCTCACGAAACCTCGTCTCCGCCTTGGGATCGTCGTGGTTCGTGTCGGGGTGTGTCTCGCGGGCTACCCGTCTGAATGCCTTCTTGATCTCCTCGAAAGAGGACTCTCTCGCTACACCGAGGATCTCGTAGTAGTCACGTGCCACTAGTCGGACCGCGAGCCGATCTGCTCCTCGAGCTCACGGGAAACTTCCTCAACCGCCGAGATCGCTCGTTTGTAGTTCATCCTCATCGGCCCGATCACTCCAACCGAGCCTGCCTCACCGCTTGCGTCATAGGTCTTGGAGACAACCGCAAGATCGAGATCGTCGGAGTCGAGCTCGAGACCGAGTTGAATCGAGGTTCCCGAGGCACCGGCCAGAAGTTTCATCACCTCGGCCTCACGTTCCAGAATCTCGAGCACCCTCCTCACGGTGGAGGCGTCATCCCAAACGGCAGACATCCGCTGAGTACCGCCAACGAACATCTCGGTTCCCGCCGAGGCCGCCAGATGAAGCCCGTCGGTGATGGTCAGCACGGCTTCTCGGGTCGGCTCGCTGATCTCTCTCAGTTCCTCATCGGACAACAGAGCCGCCCCACCGAGTTCCTCACCAACAACGGCGGCCGCCACGAGACGCTGGGCATCCTCGATTTGGCCTGGAGTGACCGGTACCCGCACGCGTCCTCTTTGCTGAACGACCCGACCGCCCTCGGTGACGACAACCATGAGGATTTGGTCGGTTGTCACCTGAACCGTATGCAGTGCGCGAACCCGGTCGTGAGCCACTCCGGGGGCGATGACAACGGCAGGAAGATCGGTCACTTCGACCAGCAACTCCGAAGTGGCCTTGAGCAGTTTCGATAGTTCGAGGTGGACGTCGCCGAAGAACGAATCGATCTTCTCCTGAGCCGTGTGCCGCAACCGGCCCGGTCCAAGATGATCGACGTAGTAGCGATAACCGGCGGCGGTCGGAACCCTGCCCGCCGACGTATGAGGCTGACTGACCAAACCCTCTCTCTCCAGTGCCGTCAGATCGTTGCGCACCGTCGCAGTCGACACGGACAGGCTGGAATGTTCGACAATCGCACGAGAACTGACCGGCTCACCGGTTCTTATGTGCTCCCCGACGAGGGCAAGCAGAACTTGGGTACGACGATCTTCAAGCATTGGTATCAGTGGAAACGATAGGAGGTTGTAGTGCTATTACCGAGCGGTGGACCGCGTCGGTCAGCAGAGGCTTGGCAATTCTCAGCCTGTCTCGATCCATCACGATGACGCCCGCCTCGAGCAGACGTCGACCATCATCGGAGTCCAGCAGCGCCATGGTGCCTTCACCAGTGGCTACACCCACGACTCGTCGCAGCCCGACGAACAGACGGTCCACCTCGACATCCCAGCCTTCGATCACTTCTTCGCCGGCGCGCGCCGAGCGGCTCCCCTCGATCGAGTCGACATACGCCTCGAGCCGACGGATATTCCGGAAACGGCGGCCATCTCTGAACCCGTGGGCTCCGTTGCCGTAGGCCTCATACTCCCCTTGTGCCCAGACTGTGAGGTTGTAGCGGCACTCGTACCCGGGACGCGACCAATTGGAGACCTCGTATCGGGTATGGCCGGCCACACCCAACACGGTGTCGGCGTTCTCGTATCGGTCTGCCTGTGTGTCCGGGTCAGGGGCCTCGGCACCGTCTCTGACTGCGCGACTCAATGGTGTACCGGTCTCTACGGTCAATGCGTAGCAGGAGACGTGATCCGGGGCCAGGTCGATCGCACGGCTCAAGGTGTCGTTCCATGAGTTGGTTGTCTCGCCCGGCGTGCCGTATATGAGGTCGAGCGAAACATTCTCGAAGCCGGCCTCCCGGGCGGACCGAACCGAAGATTCGATCTGGCCGGATCGATGCACGCGGCCGAGCGCCACCAGAACAGCTGCGTCAAAGCTCTGAGCGCCAAACGACACTCTGTTGAACCCGAGACCATGCAACGAGGTTGCCCGAACCGTGTCGAAGTCCTCGGGGTTGGCTTCGAGACTGATTTCGGCGTCAACGGCGATGCCGTGTTTCAGCGAGAGAGCATCTATGACAAGACCCAGCAAGGACGGATCGATGTGACTCGGGGTCCCGCCTCCAAAGTAGATCGCCTCGAGTGGGCGCCAGGACTCTGAGGCTGTGATCTCGCTGCATACCGCAGCGATGTAGCGGTCGACGAAATCGTCGCGCCCCGCGACGACTGCGAAGTCACAATACGGGCAGATCGAGGAGCAGAAGGGAACGTGAACGTAAGCGGCGGAGCTTCGGGAGTAGCCGTCGGCCTCATTAGGATTCACGTGTCATCGTCCACTTTGAGGGCAGCAACGAAAGCCTCCTGCGGTACCTCCACCGAACCAACCATCTTCATTCTCTTCTTGCCCTCCTTCTGTCGCTGAAGGAGTTTCTTCTTCCTGCTGATGTCACCGCCGTAACACTTGGCCGTCACGTCTTTTCGTTTGGCTTTCACGGTCTCCCGACTGATGATCCGGCCGCCGATGGCGGCCTGGATGGGAACATCGAAGAGCTGTCTCGGGATAAGGCCTCGGAGACGGCCGGTCATCTTCTTCCCGTAGGCGTCTGCCCCGTCGCGATGAACGAGGGCGGAGAACGCGTCGACCGGTTGGCCGTTGAGAAGGATATCGACCTTGACCAGATCGGCTTCCCTGTAGTCGGCGGGCTCGTAGTCCAGCGATGCGTAGCCCTTGGTCTTCGACTTGAGGATGTCGAAGAAGTCGAAGACGATCTCGGCTAGCGGTATCTCGAAGTCGAGCTCGACCCTCTCGGGGCTCAGATAGTTCATGCCTCCGACGATGCCCCGCCGGCCTGTCGCCAGCTCCATGATCGGCCCGACGTACTCGGCAGGCGTGAGGATCATCGCTTTCACATACGGCTCGGCGACCCCAAGACGATCGATGCTCTCAGGAAGATCCTGTGGCGACTTGATCTCGTTCACCGAACCGTCCGGCATCGTGACGCGATACGCAACCGATGGCGCGGTCGCAACCAGATCGAGGTCGTATTCCCTCTCCAGACGCTCCCTCACGATCTCCATGTGAAGCAGGCCGAGGAACCCGCACCGAAACCCGAACCCGAGCGCCTTGGATGTCTCGGGCTCCCATGCCAGCGAGGCATCGTTGAGTCTCAGCTTCTCCAACGCCTCCCTCAGTTTTTCGAAGTCGTCACCATCGGTCGGAAAGAGCCCGGAGAACACCATCGGGTTGGGATCGGCATAGCCGGGGAGAGGCTCGGTCGCGGCTGTGCGAGCTCCGGTTATCGTGTCACCGACCTTGATCCTGTCGATCTCCTTCACGCCGGTGATCAGATATCCCACGTCGCCGGGTCCCAGGGTGCCGACCGGGACGAATGTCGGGGTGAGGAATCCGATCTCGTTGGCGGCGTGCACCTCCTTGGTGGCCATAAACCGGAGACTGTCGCCGGAACCAAGATGACCATCGACCACGCGGACATAACAA
>JAZFTT010000153.1:0-7137 GCA_036446835.1 Acidimicrobiia bacterium | reverse complement strand
GACACCCGCCATGAGGGAGATGTGGGGGACTTCGGAGTTGGCGACCGCGTTGATCATCTTGGCGCCGTCCTTGATGATCCCCCGCTGCTCGTAATCCTTGCCGACCATGTAGCCGGTGGTGTTGTGGATGAAGATGATCGGCGTGTCATAACGATTGCACAGTTGGATGAACTCGGTGGACTTCTGAGCCTCCTCGGAGAAGATCACCCCTTGCTGGTTGGCGATGACTCCGACTGAATAACCGTGCACCGATCCCCAGCCGTTGAGGATCGAGGTTCCGTATACAGCCTTGTACTCCTCGAGACGAGAGCCGTCGAGCACCCGATTGAGGATCTCTCTCATGTCGAAAGGGACTCTCAGGTCGGACGGGATCACCCCGAGGATCTCGTCGATATCGTGCACCGGGTCATCCGGCGGCTTGGTCGGTCCGTAGCCCTGCTTGCGCCAGTTGATGTGGTCGACGATGTCACGTCCCATCCGAATCGCCTCGTGTTCATCGGCGGCGAAATAGTCGGATAGGCCCGAGACCTTGGAGTGCATTTCGGCACCGCCCAGCTCCTCTTCGGTCGACTCCTCTCCCGTTGCCATCCTGACCAGGGGTGGGCCACCCAGAAAGACCCTCGCCTTGTCTTTGACCATCACCGAGTAGTCACACATCGCCGGGAAGTAGGCCCCTCCGGCCGTGGAGCTTCCGAAGACGAGCGAGATGGTTGGGATGCCTTTCTTGGAGAGCCGAGTCAGATTGCGAAACCACTTGCCACCGACGACGAAGACGTCGGCCTGGTCGGGCAGGTCGGCGCCCCCTGACTCCACGAGGTTGACCAGGGGAAGGCGGTTCTCCATGGCGATATCCATGATGCGAAGAGACTTGGACAGGGTGTATCGATTGAACACGCCCGCCTGGCTGGTGGGATCGTTGGCGAGGATGGCGCATTCCACACCGTTGATCACACCGATCCCGGTGACCGCGTTGCCGCCAAGCGGCTTGTCGGTACCCCAAGCTGCGAGTGTCGAGAGTTCCAGGAAAGGGGAGTCGCGATCGATGAGAAGCTCAATTCGCTCTCTGGCCAGAAGCTTGCCGCGATCGCGATGTCGCTTGATGTACTTCTCGCCTCCGCCCTGACGAGCCTTTTCCTGAAGCTCTTCGAATTCGTGGAGCTTCTTCTCCATGGCGGCGCGGTTGGCCACGTATTCCTCAGAGCGCGCGTCGATTCGCGTTCCCATTACCTGCATGGTCAAGGAGCGTAGTTAGCCGCCGATTACTCGGCAGATGCCGGTTTCAGCCGTCGTGTAGAGCGGATTCCTGGTAGGGCTCGATCATGATGCACTCCCCGGGACACTCCTCAGCCGACTCGACGACGTCTTCGATCAGCGTATCGGGAACTCGCGCAAGACCCCTTGCGCCGTCGGGCGCCTCCTCGCCGTCGAAGACCACCGTGTTGCCGAAGAACTTCGCATCTTCCTTGACGACCCAAAGGCCATCGTCGCGGCCCAAGAAAACTTCGGGGCTGATTTCCTCGCAAATTCCGTCACCGGTGCAGAGGTCCTGATCGATCCAAACCATCAGCTTGGTTGCGTCGGCCATCCCACCAATTTAGATGTTTCGCGAACTCTTCCCAACTCGTGACAGAATCAGCGACATGGAACAGATACTCGAGAGACTTCAAGCTCAGGTCGGCACCGAGATCGGTGTCAGTGAGTGGATGGAGATCACTCAGGAAAGGGTGGATGCCTTTGCCGACGCCACCGATGACCATCAGTTCATTCATGTCGACCCGGAACGGGCAAGTCTGACGCCGTTCGGGGGAACCATCGCACATGGTTTTCTGACGCTGTCACTGACGGTGACCCTGGCCGGCGAGGCCGACCTCGACGTTGGCGAACCCAAGATGGCGATCAACTACGGGCTGGACAAGGTGCGGTTCCCGGCACCGGTGCCCGTCGGATCCAAACTCAGGGCTCGGGTTGTTCTTCAGGCCGTGAGAAACGTGACCGGCGGTATCCAGGTGAACCGGACGGTGACCATGGAGGTGGAGGGCACTGAAAAGCCGGCGATGGTCGCCGAGACCGTCACCCGCTACTACTACTAGAGATGTCCTTGCCTCAGACCAGATACGCCCAGAGTGGGGATGTCAGCATCGCCTATCAAGTATTTGGCGATGCGCCAATTGACCTCGTCTATGTTCCAGGCTGGGTCTCCAATGTCGAGCTGATCTGGGACGACCCGCTCTTGTCGAGATTCTTCAGGAGACTCAGCTCTTTCGCACGGGTGATCACATTCGACAAGCGTGGTACGGGTCTATCCGACCCAGTTGCAGTCGACAACCTGCCTGATCTGGAAACTCGGATGGATGACTTGCGGGCCGTGATGGACGCGAGCGGTTCTGAGAGTGCGACGATTTTCGGACATTCCGAGGGAGGAGCGCTGTCCATCCTGTTCGCGGCTACTCATCCCCGGCGCACCGACAGGTTGGTCCTGACCGGTGCCTATGCAAAACGAGTGCGTTCCGACGACTATCCATGGGCGCCCACCGCGGACGAGCGCCGGGCAACTGCCGAAGAGGTCGAGCGAACCTGGGGTCGGTCCGAGGATCTGAGCGAGATGTCTCCAAGCCGGGCCGACGATCCTGACTTCCAGAGATGGTATGGGAGGTATGAGCGATTCTCGGCAAGTCCGAGGGCAGCCGCCGCTCTCATAATCATGAACTCACAAGCTGATGTTCGCTCGGTGCTCCGTTCGATCACGGTTCCAACGTTGTTGCTCTACAGGGTTGATGACAGGGATGTCAGTGTTGAGGAAGGCAGGTATATCGCGGATGCGATCGAGGGATCCCGACTCGTCACGCTTCCGGGCGGTGATCATCTGTTCTGGACCGGCGACACCGATCAGATGCTCGACGAGATCGAGGAGTTCGTCACGGGCGAAATGGGAGCGGCAGACCCGGACCGGCGTCTTGTGACCGTGCTATTCACCGACATCGTGGATTCAACCAAGAACGCAGCGAGGCTGGGCGATTCGGAATGGCGACGTCTGCTGGAGCGTCACCACCAAGTCGTCAGGGCCGAACTGAGTCGATGGAATGGTGTCGAGGTGGGGACGACAGGTGACGGATTCCTCGCAACATTCGACGGCCCGGCGCGAGCCATCAGATGTGCACTGTCGATCTCAACAGAAGTGGAATCGCTTGGGCTCGAAGTCCGGTGTGGGGTTCATACCGGGATGGTCGAGGTTGTCGGAGACGACGTTGCCGGCCTCGCCGTCCACATCGGAGCGAGAGTCGGCGCTATGGCGTCTCCCGGAGAGGTATTGGTTTCGAGCACTGTGAAGGACCTCGTTGCGGGTTCGGGGTTCACGTTCGAGGACCGCGGCCGACATGAGCTCAAGGGTGTTCCCGACACATGGCAAATCTACGCGGCGACCCGTTAGGTCACGACAGACTGCGTCCCCCGCCGACGACCACGACATGGCCGGTGATGTAGGAGGAGAGTGGGGTGAGGAGGAACCAGACAACGTTGGCGATCTCCTCCGGCGTGCCCATGCGGTCCAAAGGGATGGCCGAAACCATCTTCTCCAGCACGTCTTCGGGTATGGCCATTGCCATTTCCGTGCCGATCAATCCCGGCGCGATGGCATTGACCCGCACATGCGGTGCCAGCGAGAGGGCCATCGCTCGGGTCAGACCGACAACTCCGCCCTTGGACATCGAGTAGTTGAACTGTCCGAAGTTGCCGAGGTAGGCGCGTGAGGCGATGTTCACAATCGAGCCTCCCTCGGCTATCAGGGGTGCCAGGACGGTCGACAGTCGATAGGCGGCCCCCAGATTCACGTCGAGAACGGCCTGGAAACTCTCGTCCGTCATGTTCACGAGTCGCGAGTCGCGAGTGATCCCGGCGTTGTTCACGACTCCGAGGAGTGGCAAACCTGCGGTTTCAACCGCTTCGCGAACCGCTTCGATTCCGTCGTCCGAAGTCAGGTCGACCTGGACGCCCACGATCTCCTCGGCGAGTGCGAGTTCTGGGGCGAGGTCGGCTCCGATGACAGTGAACGAAGGATTGGCAGCGAGTCTCTCCGCGATCGCCCGCCCTATCCCGCGGGCCGCTCCGGTGACGACAATCGACCCGTTCATGGCAGGGCCTTCCCGATGTGGGTAGATCCGATCCGAATCAGTTCACCGGTGACCCCTCGAGACTCGAGCATTCGCTCGGCCCACTTCTCAATCTCCTTCGGGTCGGCGTCATCGTCGTGTGCGATCACGTTTGCGGTCCAGCCTCTTCTCACTCCTTCGAGTGCCGCCGTCCTGGCTGCTGAAAGAAGACCCGAAGCGACCATGGCGTTCCCCGCGCCCCGGCGACCGAGGAGGTCGTCGTGATGCACCACATACACAAAGGACTCTTCGTCCATGGCAGCGGCCCTGCTCATCCGAAAAGCGCGATCCAACTCCGCTCTTATCTCACTCCAGTCTTCCCCCACTGTCTCCGCCCAGTGAATTCTCACGAAGCCACCGCGGTGCCTTCCTCGATCATTTTCTCCACCGTGTTTGGGTCCAATCCGAGCTCACCCAGAATGCCACGAGTGTGCTGGCCGAGTGTGGGCGGCAGAGTTGCCGCGCGAGCGGGATCACCGTCGAGTCTGATCGGCGACCCGGTGGTCCTGACGTGTCCAGCCACAGGATGGTCGAATTCGACAAGCATCTCGTTGTGACGCGCCTGGGGGTCGTCGAAAGCCTCTGCCAGGCTGAGGACCCGACCCACCGGCAAACCCACATCGGTGAGCAGGTCTATCCAGTAGCTGGCTTCCCGTGTCTTGAATACACGGGCCAGCTTGCGTGTCAGGGAGTCCTGATCATCCATCCGGGCCTGGTTGGTCGGGAAGTCCTCGACCAGGTCGGGCCGCTCCAGGGCATCCGCCAGAAGGGTGAAATGACGGTCCGACACGATCGCCAGAGTGAACGGACCGTCCGCCGCTCCGAAAACCTGGTTCGGGGTAAGGAACGGGCTGGCGGTCCCGGTTCGCTCCGGCTGGGCGTGGTTGACGAAACCGAGGGCATTCCAGCCAGATTGCACAGCCATCAGCCCGTCGCGGAGAGAGACATCGATCCTCCGTCCAGTCCTCGGTGTCTCGGCCAGGGCGGCGGCGATCGCCAGAGCGGTGTTGGTTGCCGCCACGTAGTCGCCAATGGGCGTGGCGGTCTTCCGCGGTCCGTCCTTGGCGGCGCCAGTGATCGAGATCATTCCCGATTCACCCTGGAAGATGACGTCGATTCCGGAGCGATTGGCGTATGGGCCCGTGGACCCGAAGGCCGACACCACCGCGTAGATGAGGTTTGCGTTGAGGCCGCGGCATCGGTCCTCCCCGAGTCCGAGACGCTCCATGGCATCGTGCCGAAGATTGTGGACCAGGACATCTGCCTTCCTGATCAGGTTGTCGAGTACCCGTTTCGATACCCAATCCTTGGTGTCGATGGCTAGCGACTCCTTGCCTCTGTTGACCGCCATGAAGAAGGCCGACTCTCCCTTTTGATAGGGGCCGAACTGACGTCCCAGATCCCCACCGGGCGGCTCCACTTTGATGACTCTCGCTCCAAGATCGGCGAGCAGCATTCCGGCATACGGGGCCGCTATCAGGTTGCCGAATTCAGCGACGAGAACGCCTGTCAGTGGTCGATCAGACACGTTCGACGACCATGCTGATTCCCTGTCCCACACCGATACACATGGTGGCCAGACCGTAACGCCCGCCGCGTCGGCGCAATTCATGCACGAGTGTCACCAGAATTCGAGCGCCCGAGGCTCCCAGCGGATGGCCAATGGCAATGGCGCCACCGTTGACGTTCACCCTCTCAGGGTCGAGGTCGAGCAATCGGAGGCTGGCGAGGCTTTGGGAGGCGAAGGCTTCGTTGATCTCGATGACATCCAGGTCATCTGCCGTCAGGCCTGCGCGGGCAAGTGCTTTCTCGGAAGCCGGCACCGGGCCGATTCCCATGATGTCGGGATGGACTCCCGACGCCGCCGACGAGACAATGCGGGCCAGAGGGGTCAGTCCGTATTCGGTGAGTCCCTTCTCGGTTGCCAGCAGCAATGCCGCTGCCCCGTCGTTCATCGGAGACGAATTACCCGCTGTCACGGTGCCCCCGTCTTTGAAGATGGGCTGCAACGCCGCGAGCTTCTCCAAAGACGAGTCGGGTCGCGGTCCCTCGTCGTACTCGATGAGGTTTGTCGTCCGGCGACGACGATCTTCCGGCGCCTCGATTGGCTCGATCTCGTCATCGAAACGGCCGGTGGCGGTCGCTTCGAGAGCAAGCCGATGACTGCGCAAGGCGAAGACGTCCTGGTCTTCCCTGGTGATGCCGTGCTTGTCGGCGACCACCTCTGCTGTCATCCCCAAGGTGACGGGTGGATACATCTCCTCCATTCTGGAGTTGACGAATCTCCAACCCAGGACAGTGTCGGCGGTGTCGGGGGCGCCGGTAGGGAATCCCCGCTCGCTCTTGAGGGTGACGTATGGAGCCCTGCTCATCGATTCGGAGCCGCCGGCGATCATCACCTCGCCCCATCCGTCCTTGAGGGCGTGGCCGGCGGAAACGACGGCCTGAAGACCGGATCCGCAGAGTCGATTCACCGTGGCACCCGGAATCTCGATCGGAAGGCCGGCAAGCAAGGCTGCCATCCGTGCGACGTTGCGGTTGTCCGCCCCGGCCTGGTTGGCGGCGCCCCACTGGATGTCCTCGATCGCCGCCGGGTCGAGATCGGGGTTTCGACCTATGAGACTTGCAACGGCGTTGGCAGCAAGGTCGTCGGGTCTGACAAACGCCAGTTGGCCACCGAGTTTCCCCATCGGGGTCCGGCATGCGTCGACTATGAAGATGTCAGTCATGTGACGTCAATCTTGGTCGATCGAGAAGACCGATGGGGCGATCCTCTTCTCATCCAGAGTCGCGTCCCCTCGCTCACCCCCGATACTCCTCATCGAAACCTTCTGGAATCATCCGATTCTCGGGATAAGCTTTGGCTAGCTGATTGAGTGCTCCTCGATGGGGGTTCCCGCGGCTGCCCGGTGGGCTGGGTGACTGAAGGAGGAACGAGGATGACTCGAAGACAGGTCGGTCTGGTGGTTGGCAAGGATTTCAAACCACCTGC
>JAZFTT010000152.1:0-7547 GCA_036446835.1 Acidimicrobiia bacterium | reverse complement strand
CGCGCTCGACGTCACCGATCCCGAGCCACTTCCTCCGGATCACCCGCTTCTCTCGGTGCCCAATTGCCTGGTGGTGCCCCACATTGGAAGCGCATCCGTCAGAACCCGGAATGCAATGGCGTCGTTGGCGGTCGAGAATCTAGTGGCAGGTCTGGGAGGCCGCTCCATGCCTGCTGCCTACCCGACGGCCGGATAGCCCTGTTTGGGAGATTACCCTTCCATGGTCCACAGACCCTCAGGGAGAATTCTGCCGATGTTTCGACTGCCCGACGCCAAGTCCGTCGAGCGCAATCCAGACCAGAAGAGGTTGCGGCAACTTGCCGTGAAGGTTCTGCCGCGTCTCACCGAAACCGAGTTCAAGAACCTGAACTATCAGGCCCAGATAACCGCACGGCTGAAGAACTCGACATTCTTCGTCTCTGATCGCGACATCCATCAGAACCGGATCTCCTCGGCGGAAGTGGAGGAGTGGGCAGCAAGACAGGACGCCCATATTGCATCTCAGGACATGCTTCTGATAGAAGGGTATATCGGTCCCGACCCAGAGTTCCGCACCGGGTCTCGTCTTTTCATCGAGGCGACGCAGCCAAACATCGCCGGGATGCAGTCCCATCTCTATTTCCCGCCTGATGCCGAATGGACACCCGAATTCACGATCGTTTACACGCCGAACCTGCCGGCCCCGGGCAAGCCGGACAACCGACTCATCATCGTCGATCTCGAGAAGGGGGTGACCCGCGTTTTCGGTTCCGATTACTTCGGTGAGTCGAAGATGGGTGGTCTCCGCATGTGGAACCGTCTTGTTTTTGACCACGGTGGTCTCGCTCTTCATGCCGGGCTGAAGACTTTCCCCCCCCAGGCGACACGCAGCGGCACCGAAGAGTCGATGCTGATCATCGGGCTGTCCGGAACCGGAAAGACAACAACCACATTCAGGCAGCAAGCCGGATCGCTTCCGTGCCAGGACGACTTTGTCGGTTTGATGCCCGGAGGTTTGGTCCACACCACCGAGGCCGGATGCTTCGCCAAGACATACGGCTTGGACCCCGACGATGAGCCGACGATCTACGGTGGCACGACCCGTCCGGACGCCTGGCTCGAGAACGTCGCTGTTACCCCGGAAGGGTTGGTCGACTTCTTCGATGTCTCCTACACGGCCAACGGTCGTTGTACGTTTCCTCTGGCCAACATCCGGCACAGAGACCCGATGGCGGTGCCCCCGGCCAGTTATCTACTCATCCTGAATAGGTCAGATCATGTGATTCCGGCAGTGGCCCGACTCAGTCGCCGACAGATCCCGGCCTACTTCATGCTTGGAGAGACCAAGGGAACTTCTGCCGGCGGAGCCGCGGAAGCGGGGAAGAGCCTCCGGGTGCCCGGCACAAATCCGTTCTTCTTCGATGACGACTCGATGCAGGGCAACCGTCTGGCAGAGTTGCTGGACACAATGCCCGACCTGGAGGCCTATGTCCTGAACACGGGACGAGTCGGGGGAGAAGGAGATGGCTCGAAGAAGGTCCACATCTCTGACTCGTCAGCGATAGTTCAGGGGATCGTGGAGGGCACCATCTCTTGGCAGAAGGATGAGGATTTCGGTTACGACGTCGCAGCATCAGTGCAGGGTGTGACCGATATCGAACTCCTGCAACCACGCCGTCTGTATGAGGGCCAGGACCGACTCGAGAAGTATCAGTCCACTGTCGCTCGGCTGAAGAGGGAGAGAGTCGAGTATCTCAACGGGTACCCGGCGCTGCACCCCGCTGTCTCCGATGGGCTGGACGGCTAACCGGCTACTACTGCGAGCAGACAGCCCTCTCCGATCAGAATGTCGGCGACGGGGCCGCGCATGACATTGGAAAGCCCGCGGGTGCTTCCATAGACGAGGGTGTCACCGTTGAGATCCCATTTCAAACCGCTGGTGTGAACATCCATCACATCGCCGCCCATCGGCACGAGAGACAGAGTCGACCCGGCGTCACCATGAATGATCCTTCGTCTTCTCACGACATAGGCCCACCCTCTGGTGGAGACCCAGTCGATCTCATCGATGCGCCGCCACCTATCGGCACAGAGCAGACCGGCCGTCGAAAGCTCGTGGTCGAGTCGTCCGCCGCTGCCGCCAACGATCACTACCCGCTCGGGCGTCTCTCTGGCCACCAGATCCAGGGCAAGATCGAGATCGCTGGCGTTCTTGTCGGTCGGATGGCGCTCGATGATCACATGGTCGGGAAATTCGGTCGCGGTGATCGAGTCCATGTCGCCGACGAGCACATCGACTCGAAAACCGAGTTGGACGGCGTAGTCGTATCCGCTGTCGGCTGCGACCACCAGGTCGGGTCTGGGGAGCTCCTCGCGTATCTCGAGCTGTGGCGTCTCGCCACCGGTGAAGATGAGGACTATGTCCATGTAAATGACAAAATCGTCTTACGCGCCAAATTGCGGGTAAGAGCTAACCGTCAAGTTGAGCTTGACGGTGCTTTGGTCCTGGAGAAGGAAGGGAAAACGGGAGGTCATCATCTAGGTCACCAAAACCGAGATTGTGTTCTTGGCCTTCCGAAGCGCCGATTCGACAGTGTCAGGAGTGTCGGCGCGGGCGAAGACGAAGCCCAGATAGCGATCCCCTTCCGGTGGCGCCAGAATGTCTGAACCGACGTTGATGGTGATGTCGACACCCGTGATGTGGGGGATTGTCCGGGCCTGATCGATGCCTTCGATCGAGCTGAGAATTCCCGACCTGGGAATGGGGATCATCAGCACCCCACTGGCGTGCTGCTCGCGGCGAAGCTCGGGTTTGTCCATCCCCACTGCGTTTCTGAGTATCAGGGTTTCGAGGGTCGTGCCCATGAGCCCGAAGCTGAGACTCCTCGAGCAGAGTCCGCCGATGGATCTTGCGGCGACTTCCAGGACACTGGCCCGGCCGTTGTGAATCTTGAGCTCGATGTGAACCGGTCCGTGGGTGAGTCCCAACCCTCGCAACGCCGCCTCTGCAACCCGGATGCATTCCTGTTGGCTCTCGTCAGAGAGCCGACTCGGCGTCACCAGAATCGTCTCAGGAAAGCTGGGGCCCTCACCGGTGTCGGGCTTGTCGAAGATCGCCAGCACCATCAGCTCACCATTCCCGATGATTCCTTCGACGGCGACCTCGTCCCCGGGCAGGTAGGCCTCGAGAAGAAGACGCTGGGAATGTCGGCGGTCTCCAATTATCTCACGAACACGGTCGATCGTCGGAGATAGGTCTTGAGGACGGTCGACCCGAATGACACCCTGACTCGCCGATCTGGACAGGGGCTTGACAACGAGCGGAAAACCGACCGCGCTGGATGCCTCCTCAGCCGATGACCGGGTTGGTTCGAGCACGGCAAATCGGGGTTGTGGCACCTCGGTCGTTGCAAGACGAGTTCTCAGGAGGAGCTTGTCACGCGTGGCCTCGGCTGCGTCGGGTGTGTTGGCAGCAAGTCCGAGCGTTGTACCGGCCAGCGATGCAACCAAGACCCCGGCATCGTCCGCAGCGACTACGCCGTCGAAGGCGATCTCGTCGCCCAGCGCTGCTATCGAATCGGCAGCGCTTTGGGGGTCGGAACAGTCGATGTGGAGATATCTGTCGCCCATGTCGAAAGGCGGCGGGTTCTCTGAGGCCACCACCAGATCTATCCCCAGCGACTCGGCCGCAGAGACGAAGTCGTGAGCTCGGTAAGTGGTGCTGGGTAGTACTACGACGGCTCTTGGCATTTATTCATCCTGAAGGGGTTAACATTCTCGCAGATGTCCGACTCCACGGTTCTGGGCGTAGCACAAGACGCCCACGAAATGATCAGTCAACTGAGAGACAACGAACCCGGTGACGGGGAGTTCGCCCTCTCGATCGAGGTGACCGGCTTCCGCGGTCCTCAGTTCTCATACGAACTCGCCTTCGTACCTCTGGCTGACATGGAAGACGGCTGGATCGAGGAGCGTCATGGCGATCTGGCGATCATCTTCCCCGAGGCCGACAGCGAAAAATTGGAGGGCTCGACACTTGAGTTGACCGATGAGGGTCTGGCGATGAACAACCCGAACTCGCCGGAAACGCCTGCCATGTCGGCACCGAAGGGCGATCTCTCCGGACCACTGGTCGACCGGGTCAATCAGGTCATCAACGAGCAGGTGAACCCGGCCATTGCGTCCCATGGAGGCGGCGCCGAACTGGTCTCGGTCGACGGGACAATTGCCTATCTCAGGTTGTTTGGCGGCTGTCAGGGATGTGGGCTTGCCCAGGTGACTCTCAAGCAGGGAATCGAGAAGATCATCTTGGAGTCGATCGATGAGCTGACCCAGGTGGTCGACGTGACCGACCACGCTTCCGGTTCCGACCCCTATTACGAGAGTCAAAAGAAGTAGGAAGAGCGAAGTAGCAAGACCTCATGGCCCGGTTCGCTCGGGAGGAACTCGAGTCGTTCCGGGACAAACCGGTCGACGACCTTCTCGGACCCGATGTTCGGCTCCTGTTCGTTGGCATCAACCCTGGGCTGTGGACAGCCGCAACCAATACTCACTTCTGTCATCCAACCAATCGCTTCTATCCGGCCTTACGTCGTGCCGGTGTCATCGACTGGAATCTCGATTCGGCGGTGGGTATGGATGATCGCCAACGTGCCGAATTCGCCGGATCCGGGATCGGGATCACCAACCTGGTCAATAGGGCGACGACAAGGGCGTCGGAACTGACGGCGGAGGAGTTGAGAGCCGGTGCCCAGAGACTCCGCGATCTGTCGGAGGAGGTACGGCCCAAGGTGGTCGCCATGGCCGGGGTCACCGCCTACCGGGAGGCCTTTGCCCGGCCCAAAGCCCTCCTCGGAAAACAGGCCGAGGCGGTAGGCAACGGGGAGTTGTGGCTTGTGCCCAACCCGAGCGGCCTGAACGCCCACGAGACAGTCGAGTCGCTGTCGGATTGGTATGCCAAAGTCGCCTCGGTGGCGGGTGTCATATGAGCGATACGACTCCCCGTCAGGTCCTCTACGCCTTGGTGTCCGTCGGGTTTGTGCTCATGGTGATTGTTCTTGCCGCAGGGGGAGCCATCTCAGGCCTCACCCCAACCTGGTGGTCGGTTGTTCTTGGCCTGCTGGTCCTGACCGGGGGCGGCTGGATGGTCTTCAACTGGAAGCGTACCGGGCCGGTGCTGTTGATCGCCATCGGGTTGTTCCTGATCTGGATGATCGGGACGTTGGTGGTTGCCGGTGGTTAGCCGGTCCAGACTTCCGCATCCGGAAAGAACGCCTGCCATGCGAACCAGAACTCGTTTCGGTGGGGCAGGAGCTCCAGCTCCTCGCCGGCCAACTCTCCGGCTATCGCCTTGCCCAGGATCGTCCAGGTGGTACCCGTTTCGCCGTCGACAAACTCGGTGTCACCGGACGCCTCGAAAGTGAGTGTCTGACCGTCGATCACCGGGACGTAGACGATCCCGGTGCCGATCCCGGTTGCATTGGCGATGACTCCGCTGTCCAGGGCATCGGCTGTGTCGCCGGCTCCCCAGAAGACGACTAGCTCCTGGCCGGCGATGTTGTCATGGACGACCCGGACCTCTTTTATGAGCGAGAACGGGTATGCCTTGTCAACGTCGTTGATACTGACTCCGACCACGCGCTCCAGCGCCGGGAAACGATCGTCTATGTCGCCGCTGAAGAAGCTGTAAGGCCGCGCTCGCGATGAGTAGAACTCGTATGGGTTGGTGCCATATACCCGCCCAAAGCCTTGCTCGGGGCTGAGGGCCCGGCCTCCAGGATGGTTGTCACGGAAGTCGGCCCATCGCACGATCGCCGATCCCAAAGGGGTCAGAGACTTTCCTGCGTGCTCGCCAACGATCGCCTCGCCTGTGATCTGCTGCCACAGAGTCTGGGTGATGTCGTCCCACATCACCAGATCGGAGTGTCGTAGCAGCCCCGAGACTCCCAGGCGCAGTGTTTCTCCTTCGAAACGCCGGTCGAACGCGAGGGCCGTGTTGCACAGGGGGCAGTAGGTGACAGCGACCGGGATTCCACCGATCTCGTCGTTGACTATCTCGTGACGAGTCATTATCGAGAGGGGGTAGAAACGTGCGTCCCCTTCGATCTCGATGAGAACACCGGGTTCCTGGTCCTGGATCCAATCGCTTTCGGACACTGGTTCGAACTGGGGGTCGTCGATGGGTGGGATAGCGTCGCGCGGATCCGAGGCTGGTATGCCAACGAGGAGCTCATTGAGGTCGATGACGCTGTTCGAGAAATTCGTCTCCCATATGGCGGCCATGGTTGTCAGTTGGGGCGGGATGGGTTGGCCGTCGAAATCCTCTATGAGATCAGGGGTGTCTGGGTCGGTGGAGCCAGGTTCGGGAGTGGTGGGCTGTGCGTCGGGTATTGAATCCACATTTGCTCTTCCACACGCGGCGAGCGCGAGCGCAGTGGCGATGAGGAGGGCTGCGCGACGCTTCACGACCGGAAGAACGCCTACGGGTGGTCGTCAGATTCCCGATGGACGCAGATTTCTCCCAAGTCTGTCGCAAATCAGACTATTCAGGCATGCTCGAGGAACAGGGTCTGGGCCGATCGTCCGACCCACGATTCCTCATCCCATAGAGAGCCTGCTGCCACACCCCTGCCCAGACCCGAATAATGGGACTCGGCTTCGAGCGCCACCCACTCGCCCCTGGGATAGCGGCCGATGTGCACCGTGAGGTCGCTGTTCATGAACAACCAGTCGTTTGCCAGCGCCGTCGAGAGTCCGTTGCAGAAGTCTCCTGCGGCTCCGGCTATCTGAGCCGGGGAGTTCTTGGTTCCGGCGATCACCGGCAGCGTCAAGCGAATCCAGGCGGCGCCGGGACCTGCTTCGCCGAACCCGCCATAGATCTCCCGAACCTCGACGGCGCCACGGTGAAACATCGTCTTTCCCGATTTTCCGGGACCCCATCTCGTAGCATCCCAGATCGGGCAATCATCTGGTCCGGCCAACGATGACGTTTGGGTTTCGGCCTGGTTCGGGAGGGGCCGGTCAGCCGTTCGGAGCCGCTGCACGCTGGCCACGGAAAGCAGCGCTCCCGACGGGTCTGTGATGTCCACTTTGATCGTCTGGATGCGTTTGCCTTCACGGATGATCTGGGTGCTGATCGTCAGGGGCACCAACGGCACCACGCGGAACATCTCGACTGTGATCCTCGCGATCTCCATGGGCATCAATGTCGGAGCCTCCTCGACATGGCCGATGATCAGCGCCGTCAGGGCACCGCCGTGTTGTCCTTCCTCGTACCAACCGGCGTTCGCCAAAGCCGTCGTCTCGTAGGTGTTGGGGTCATCGGTGGGCAGGTATACACCCGCGTGGTCCTGGTTCATCGACGAACGAACGGTAACCGAGGCCTGGTTCCATCAGGATTCGCGTTTAGCATCACAACCCGTGACCGGTGAGACGTCAACAACGGAGACAGATGCTCCCAGGCCGGTGATACGTATCGGGCGGTCGCTGGTGATTGCCGCTGCCCTCGGCTCCACTCTCGGCATTGTCATCGCTCAGTTCCTCGACGATTTTGGCGATGGTCTGCTCGC
>JAZFTT010000151.1:0-4446 GCA_036446835.1 Acidimicrobiia bacterium | reverse complement strand
ATTCTGAAAAACCATGGCGATGTCCCGGTCCTTGGGGGCGACATCGTTGACCACCCGGTCCCCGATCATCATTACGCCTTCCGATATCTCCTCGAGGCCGGCGATCATCCGCAGGATCGTCGATTTTCCACAGCCGGACGGCCCGACCAGAACCAGGAACTCACCGTCGTGGATCTCGAGATCGACGTTGCCGACCGCCCGGGTTCCTCCTTCGTAGATCTTCCCGAGACCTTTCATTGTTATTCCGGCCATAGCTGTCTCCTTCTGTGATTAGCCGAGACTGAATTCGATCCGTTGACCTTGTTCGGTCCGAACGTCGATCGCAAACGGAAGTGTGCTGAACAAGTCGTGGAAGAGTCCTTCGCCGATGTGAGCTTGCCTTCGCTGATCTCCTCCTGGTCGACCACCGTGCAGCACTCATATTCGAAAGTCGACGTTGGCGAGCGATCCCGTCTGCGGATCTTGTTAGTCGAAGCGGGCATAGTCGATGAGTTCTTCGAGACTACAAGTGGCGAGGCCTACGACGTGGTCGGCGGCGCCGTAATAGACGTGGACGATGTCATTGACCACGGGGTTGGCTCAGGAGAACACGATGTTGGGGACTTCACCGCGTGGTTCCCAGTGTTCTTCGGGTTCGAAGACGACTCGCTAGGCGAGGGGGAAATGCGGCGCTGTTTTCGACAGCGGATGCCACGTAGGCCGATGCCGTCGGGAGGCTATTCCTGGGGTCCGTCCACGGCTTTATTCTCCTCCAGCGCTTCGAGGATTCGGTCGGTCTTCTCTTTTAGGGCTTCGAGGTCGGCCATCATACGATTAGGCGGGAACGACTCGGGCATGCTGGCCAACATACGGTCACACATCCCCGAACACTGCTCCCGTATGGCTGGACCCGCACGCTCGCTCAGCGTTCGGAGGGCCACCAACATCCCACCTGCAAGCAGCGCGAAGATGAGAAGACGCCTCATCACTAATGACCTTCGAGCCTGCGGCGCTTGGCGTCAAACTCCTCGTCGGTGAGTTCGCCTGCCGCATAACGTCTTGTCAGCAGCTCCAGGGGGCTCTCACCTTGTTCGTGGTGCTGTTGGTGGTCGTTACCCATCATGCCCATCGGACCCATCCCTCCTCCTCTGTCGGAACTTCGCCGCCTGAAGCCAAACATCCTCGACATCATGAGCAACATGAAGACCAGCCCGATGATCGGAAAGATCACCCACCATCCACTGCCATCGAACATTGTCTCTTCTCCTCTTCTCTCGACGACGCCAGGTGACTCCTCGTGCTCGCCGACTGGTCGTCGGCCACAGCGACGAGGGCCCGTTAACACGATGCGAAAAGCTTTTGAATTCGACGGTAAGCGGCTGGTCAGCCAACCAGTAGGGCCAAACGGCCCTATGACGAGCTATCGGCGTGGGCGGGGTCAATCTCAACGTTCTGACCATTGGCCCTAGCAATCGCCGGTCGAGCTCGGCACAGTGGTGGTATCGAGTACAAGCGCATCTCTGACGTTATCTGGGAGCTCCCAGTCAGCGGGGGGATGGTCGTGCCCGGCCGAATCTTCGCCTCCGAGGCCATGATGGGGTTGGTGCGATCGGAGCGTGCGTCCGAGCAGGTGGCCAATGTCGCCCACCTGCCCGGAATAGTGAAGGCGTCTTTCGCAATGCCGGACATCCATTGGGGCTACGGATTTCCCATCGGAGGGGTTGCAGCCACCGCCATCAACGAGGGAGGAGTGGTCTCTCCTGGCGGCGTCGGTTTTGACATTTGTTGCGGTGTCCGACTGCTCGCTTCGAGCTTTACAGAGGCCGACTTCGAACGTTACAAGGACGCGGTGATGGACAATCTCGACCGCCGAATTCCCCGCGGGCTGGGCAAGGGAGCGATCGCCGAGGCTCGCTTGGTCCCTGACGTGCTCGCCAGAGGCGCCGCGGCCGCTCTTGATGCCGGGTACGGATGGGAAGACGACCTGGAGAAATGCGAGGAGAATGGCACATCGGCGGGCGCCGACCCGTCGGTGATCAGCGATCGCGCCCTCGAAAGGGGCCGGGGCCAGTTGGGCTCGTTGGGCGCTGGCAACCATTTTCTCGAGACTCAAATAGTCGACGAGATCCACGATCCCGAGGCGGCAAGGGTGTTTGGTCTTGCCGAGGGGATGCTGGTGGTGATGCTGCACTGCGGATCCCGTGGTCTTGGACATCAGACCTGCACCGATCAGCTGCGGATCATGGGCCCTGCGATGAGTCGCTACGACATCGCCCTACCCGATCGCCAACTTGCTTGTGTGCCGGTATCCACACCCGAAGGGCGTGAATACCTGGGGGCGATGGCTGCATCGGCCAACTTCGCTTGGGCCAACCGCCACATACTTGCCCATGCCACTCGAAAGGCCTTTGCCGATGCCTTCGGTGTGTCTCCGAGCGCGACCGGGATGAGCCTCGTCTTCGATGTGGCCCACAATCTGGCCAAGATCGAGACCCACGAGGTCGGGGGCCGGCCCAAGGAGCTGTGCGTGCATCGGAAGGGGGCCACCCGCGCTTTCGGGCCGGGGCATCCCGACCTGCCCGAGGATCTGATGGCTGTCGGCCAGCCGGTACTGGTGCCCGGGTCGATGGGAACGGCCTCCTGGGTGCTGCGCGGCGTGAACGACAACCCGGCGTTTGCCTCCGCAGCCCATGGAGCCGGACGAGTGATGAGTCGCAAGATGGCGAAGAAGAAGGAGTCGGGTCACAGAGTACGCGAGCAACTCCAAGCCAGAGGAATCTCGGTGCGAGCCGGGTCGATCAGACTCCTCTCCGAGGAGGCTCCGTATGCCTACAAGGACGTCGACGAAGTGGCCGACGTATGTGCACGGGCAGGTTTGGCCGCCAAGGTGGCCCGGCTGCGGCCCGTCGGCGTGGTCAAGGGTTGAGTTTCACCCACTCCCGGCCCAAGGGCCGGCGATTCCTGGGCTACCTTGCCCCAGCCGCGGGCTTCCTTCTCTTGTGTTCGATCACTGCATCGCTTCCCGGCCAGACAACAGCCTCATGCCCGTCCTCGGACCACCTCACTTCGTAGGGAGGCTCACCACGTTCCCCGCGGACTTCCAGGATTTCGGCGTGCCTGTCGCGATCACCGACACGATGACCCTTGATGATCAAGTGGTCTCCAGATTTGGCGCGCACTGTGACCTCCAATCACTGACATCACAACCCTAAACTCGGCCAATCCGAGCCCTCTAGAGGCCAAAGACCCATCTGCAGTATTCCGGGCGACAGATTCGGCGAGGTTGAAGCTCGTCACGCGACGCGCATCTCCGCCAGCGTTTCAAGATCCTCGCCGAGAGCTTGCAGCGTCTCGGAGATGAAGCCGGACAGCCGATGTTCGGGAAGGCCGATCAATTCCGAGATTCTCGCCATCGTCTCCGGGCGCCCGTCTTCGAGACCGAAGCGCAACGTGAGTGCCCGACGCTGGAGATCTGGGAGAGTGGCGATGCTGTGCGCGAGTGCCTGCTCGAGGACTCGTTGCTCAACCACGAGTTCAGGATCCGGGGTATCGACATCGGCTATGAAGTCACCGAGTTGGGCTCCATCATCCCCGACCGGGGTCTCCAGTGCGACCGTGACGCCCACTGACAGCGCCCTCTCGACTTCTCTCGGACTGATCCCGGTCTCCTCGGCGATCTCCACCGGCGTGGCTGACCGGCCGAGTGTCGTGCGAAGCGCCTCGGAGGCGGCGCGGACAGGGGCAAGGTTGTCGAACACCCCTGTCGGAATGCGGATCGAATCACCCAGACTGGCACGGGCCCGTTGCATCGCCTGGCGGATCCACCAGGTGGCATAGGTGGAGAACTTGAATCCCTTGCGCCAATCGAACCTCTCTACCGCCTTGATCAATCCCAGGTTTCCCTCTTGAACGAGATCGAGCATGTCGACGTTGCCCCCGGCATAGTGCCGGGCGTTGGCGACGACCAGACGCAGATTGGCCGCAATGAACTGCTCGCGCGCCTGGCTTCCAAGACGAACTGCACGTTGTAGGCGAGCGCGTTCAGCTGTCACTCTTGGAGTTCCGGTGTCCAAACGGCGCTGGGCCTCGTTGGCCGTCTCCATGGCCTGGGCGAGACGAACCTCATCCTCTGCGGTGAGCAAATCGTACCGGCCGATATCGACGAGATACTGCTTGAGGACATCGGTAGTCAGGCGGCCACTCTCGTCAACGAGCCCACTTGCCCGGGTTGTGTTTCCTGTCATCTGATTCTTCACAATAGGTCGAACGTCTGTTCGACCAAAATTGTTCCCACAACGGCAAATCGGCCGACCAGGCCGGGACCAAGGACCCTTCGCAAGCGAGTCATCGCCACGTACGTTCGATATAGCTCGTGAAAAGGCGCGTCGATCGATGGAAGACGGGAAATGGCCGGTCACCTCGAAGAGGAATTGAACAGGTTGATGGGGCTCGAGAGTTCGTCTCTTC
>JAZFTT010000150.1:0-15489 GCA_036446835.1 Acidimicrobiia bacterium | reverse complement strand
GGTGCCGACCGGGACGAATGTCGGGGTGAGGAATCCGATCTCGTTGGCGGCGTGCACCTCCTTGGTGGCCATAAACCGGAGACTGTCGCCGGAACCAAGATGACCATCGACCACGCGGACATAACAAACCACCCCGCGGTATGCGTCGAAGTACGAGTCGAAGACCAGGGCACGCAACGGAGCGTCTGGATCACCTCGAGGTGGTGGAACGCTCCGCACAATGGTCTCGAGCACCTCATCGATCCCGGCCCCTGTTTTGGCGGACATGCGCACGATGTCGCCAGCCGACCCCCCCAATATGTTGACGATCTCGCCTGCAGCTCGATCGGGGTCTGCGGCCGTCAGATCGATCTTGTTGATCGCAGGTATCACCTCGAGCCCAGCTTCGATGGCCAGATATGCGTTGGCCACGGTCTGCGCCTGAACGCCCTGCACAGCGTCGGTGATGAGAAGAGCTCCCTCGCACGCAGCAAGCGAACGGCTCACCTCATATGAGAAATCGACGTGGCCCGGTGTGTCGATGAGGTTGATCACGTACTTCTCACCGTCCGAAGCCGTGTAGTTGAGCCGAACTGTTTGCGCCTTGATGGTGATCCCGCGCTCTCGCTCCAGGTCCATGCTGTCGAGGAGTTGATCTCGCATATCTCTTTCACTCACAGCTCCTGTTCTCTCCATGAGACGATCGGCGAGGGTTGACTTGCCATGGTCGATATGGGCGATGATTGAGAAGTTGCGTATACGAGTTTGATCCGTCATGGAGTGGTCCGTCGAGTCGGTGGAGCGGGGGCCGCATTGTACCTTCGACTGGGCCACTGCTACCGTTCCCGCCGCAGCCCGGGTTCTCTCCCCGCGCAGCGACTTATTCTCCCATCCAGTTGAATTTCACATGGCCAACAACAATTCACAGAAGAAACGAAACCGCCAGAACGAGAAGCGCCGTCAGAACAACAAGTCGCTCCTGAGCGACCTCAAGACCAGTATCAAGAGGGTCGAGACCGCCGTGGCGGCCGGTGAGCCCACCGACATGTTGTACCGGGACGCTCAGAAGAAGATCGATGTCGCAGCGGAAAAGGGTGTCATTCACGCCAACGCCGCTGCCCGCAAGAAGTCACGTCTGACCATCTTGACAACGGTCGAGTAGCCGGGCCAACCCCTACGCTCCCGTGTCGGGCTTTCGGAGTCTGTTGGCACAGCTCCCAGGAAGTGATGCCGCTCTGATTCGCCGTTTCGTTCGCCAACAACTCGGGGGCGAGTTGGGCGGAGACGATGCCTTTGTGGAGATGGTCGGTGCCGATGACTTCGATCCTGCACCAATCGACGTCGTTTATAGGTGATCTTCGTCGACACCTCCTTTTGGGTGGCCTTGCGAAATCGTCGCGACACCCATCACACAGACGCACGAGAATTGCTGTTGAGCCCTGACCTTTCCCCTCTTCTCACCACCAACCATGTGATCGGCGAGACATGGACGTTCCTGCGACGTCGTACCGGACATGACTCGGCAGTTTCTTTTCTCGACGTGATCGAGAGATCAGAGAGACTTGCGGTCGAACATGTGACCGAACAACTCGACCATCAGGCAATGAGATGGCTGCGGCGTCACGACGAGGGGAGTACTCGTTTGTCGACGCCACCAGCTTTCAGGTGATGACCAACTCGCGGATTGACACCGCCCTGGCCTTCGACGGAGACTTCACGGCCGCCGGGTTCGTGGAACTCCGCCACCCCGAAGGCTCATAGTGGGGTGACCTTCACACGTCAGGACCCCGGCTTTCATCCCTCGAGGGTGGCCAGGGGTCAGTGTCGTAGTGGTTGCCTTCTTCCGAGCGGTTTGACGCTTACGCATACCAGCGACACATGGCAACGGTCAACCTCTCCAGAGTGACTCGATGAACCTCTTCGGGCATGGTCTTCATCGTGCGATCTGCTCTGACCAACGCCTGCTGAGCCTTTCGCAGTGACGACTCGCGCACTCTTCCACGAGAGGACCAGATTCGGGAAAGCTGTCGGTCTGAGCTTCTACCGCCAACCCAGTCCCTGAAAGTGGCCTCGTCGGGCGCAGCCGCCGCCAGCGATCGTTTCTTGAGGTCACTTTCCAGAGACACCAGAAAGACAAGCGGATGCCCATGAACCAAGAAATCGGAGAGACGACGTAGCGCCAGGCCAACATCCCCCCTGCCAATGGCGTCTGTGATGTGCCAGGTCGGCTCGTCGGGCCGGTTCTTGAAACGGTCGAGAATCAGGGCCGCGGTGATCTTGCCCTGGGTCTCCTCGAGCTGATCCAGCGCATGCCCCATGCTGGCGGTATCGGTCCCGAACCTTTGAAGGAGTGCATCGGCGGCACCTTTCTCCAAAGTGAGTTCACGCTTGCTCAATTCGGTGTCAAGCCATTGTGCTGCCTGGCGCTCCCACATCTTGGCAATCGATACCTTGGCCCCGCGCTCCTTGGCCATGTCCGTGAGACGCTTACCGACGGATCCTGACGCCACCAACACAACCTCGGCCAGCTGAAGGTCGGCGCCCTCGAGCAACTCGCAAAGTGTCTCCACCTCGGCCTTCTGGAGATTCTGGGCGTCCACCAGCTCCAGACCCTGGGGATCACCGAACAACGACCCCGACTGAAGAAGAGGGATCATCGGCTCGAGTTCGGAGCGCACCCCGCCGTCCCCGGTTTCGCCGGCACCCCGGCCTGGCACGTCAATGCGCACCACGTCATCGCGGCTGAGCCCTTTGCCGACAAAGTGCTTGGTGGCTGCCGCGAGCATCTGGTCCCTTTCACCGGGGCCGGCGTTGGACGGACCTGCGACGATCAGAAGTGACACGGGCTCAACGTAGTGGCTCGCCACGACCAAAAAGCCGCGCCAGGTCGCACGCCATGGCGACATCGTGAACCCTTATGATGTCGGCGCGATGTTCCAAGGCGAGAGAGATGTAGGCGGCCACCCTGTGACCATCCCTCTTCCGAGGTATGGGGATGAGAACGGGCTTGCCGAGCAAATGAAAGTGCTCCGACTGAGCTATCACGGCTAGCTGGAGCTGGGTGTAGGACTCGTAGTCGCCCCGGTAGTTGAGGGCGATCCCCGGATCGATTATCACGTTGTCAATGCCGGCCGACTCGAGTTCGGAGAGAAGCCGACGGAATTGCTCGGCCGTGTACTTGGCCTTGTCATTCCGGAGCTCGACATCCGCGACGTCGTGCGGGTTTGCCCCTTCGATGTGAACAGCGATCGTGGCCACCCCCGTTGAGGCAACCACCTTCCTCATCGCCGGGTCGGCAAGGCCCCCGGTGTCGTTGACGATCACAGCTCCGGCTGCGACCGCCGCCTCTGCTACATCGGGTTTCCAGGTGTCTATGGCGACGAGATGCCCTTCGGCAACCATGGCCTCGATGACCGGGGCTGTTCTCGAAGTCTCATCTGCGGCGTTGATGGTTGGATTGTCGAAATGCGACGACTGACCTCCGAGATCGATGAGGGCCGCCCCCCAGGTTCGGTAGCGATCTGCCATGAGAAGAGCATCATCGGTCGAATGGGCAACAGTGTGGGTGTTCTTCGAGTCGGGAGAGACATTGATGACACCCATCACGTAGGTCACCTCGCCGAGAGGAAGATCTGTTTCGCCCAATGTCAGCACATCGCCCATGGGGCGAGGTTAGGAGAGGGGAACAACAACGTCTCCGACCTCGTCGGTTCGTACCACTTCGGCTCCCGCTTTTTCGAGAATCTCGATCACCCATTCCGCGGGATGGCCGAAGTCATTGCGTCCAACAGAAATCACGGCCAGGTCGGCGCCGACCTCTTCCAACCATTTGGGGTCAGAAGTCCCTGCGCCCTGATGCGGAACCTTGAGCACATCGGCCCTGAGATAGGAGAGCTCGCGTTGTGCGAATGTTTCGATGTCACCCACAAGAAGCATGGTTCGCTTCGGCCCGACGACGGTGAGAACAATCGACTGGTCGTTGGGTGAGGCATACTTTCGCAGCGGTCCCTCCACCACCAGATTCAAAGATCCCAGACGAAAAGAGACGCCCACCTGTGGTTCGACGACTGGAACGCCGTAGTCACCAAGCACCGATGTCAACCTCTCCAAGGTTGCGGTGACGTGAGGATCGGTTCGCATCCAGACCAGCCCCAATGGGATCTTGCCCACCAGGCCAACGAGTCCGGTGGCGTGGTCGGCGTGGACGTGGCTAAGAACAACCAGGTCAAGACGGTCTACTCCGTACTCACGCAACCGGTCGGCAAGCACCAGGGCATCCGGACCGCCGTCGACGAGGGCATACTTGTCATCTCCTCCGTGAATCAGGATGGCGTCGCCCTGGCCGACATCGAAGACAACCACCCCAGGGTCCGGAGCCGGCGACCCTCCACCCAAGACCAGAAGCACAATGACCAATGCGCCTCCGACAGCGATGGGCAATTGGCTTCGTGGCAAGCGGACCGCGACAACACCTGCCAGGAGGATCGCCAGAAGAGGAAGGGCCTCGAGCTGTGGCCATATCGCAGCACCTCTCGCCAATAGAAGAACCAGATCAGCCAACCAGGCAGCAATGTGAAGGAGAAACGACGGACCCGCCACACCGACAGCGCCAACCAAGGTCGAGGCGGCGACGACAGGAGCCGCGATCAGGTTGACCAGCGGTGACATCATCGGAACCGAACCGAAGTGAGCGAGGATGAGAGGAGCCACGGCAACCTGGGCCCCGACCGTGATGGCCAAGGCTCGAACTACCCTGCCCCCGCCCAACGGCCATCGGGCTCCTATCAGCACACCTGCAGTTGCAGCCACCGAGAGCTGGAAACCGGCACTCCCGGTTAGCCGGGGATCCAGCACCAGCAGACCGATCACCGCGAGCGAGAGCAGTTGCCATGCTTCCAGAACGATCCCGATGAGACGTCCACCCAGAGCAATGCCGGCCATTACCGAAGCCCGCATGACCGAGGGCTCGAAGCGAGTCGCCGCCGCGTATATGGGCAGACCGATCAATCCCACCAGGGCGCGACGCCGGGGCCCGAGGGCAAGAGGACCGGCGGCAAACACGAGTAGGCCCAGAAACAGAGCGACGTTTGACCCACTCACCGCCACGAAATGAGAAAGTCCGGCAAGACGCATCGCCTCGATGTCTGCCGCATCGACATTGGAAGTGTCACCAATGAGAAACCCGGCAACGAGGCCACGGCCCGGGTCGAAAGGCTCCAAGGCGAACATGACCCGGTTCCGCAACGCGTCACCGAGACGAAGGGATAATGAGGACGACGGCACTACCAGTTTGATCGATGTGACCCTTACCCGGGCTCGATACTCGTGAACACCCCGTCGGCCAGGGTCCCCCCGACGCGTCCCTACGAAACTGACCGTGTCGCCTCGACCGAGAATCCGCCGTTTGTCGATGTCGAAAAGAAGAGGACCGTCATCCGTCAAGGCCACCACCCAATACCCATCTCGACCCTCGACAGGGTCACTGGCCAGCACCGCAACACCCGAGACGGGTCCCGGATCAAGGGGTTCGGGCGCTGAGTTCTGAGCGATCAGCGCCGTGACCAGCCAGGTGGCGATCGCTACCGCTATCCAGGGACGAGACACCGGAGGCGGCAGGGCCGGATGGTCGAGTGTCAAGGGACACGGACCAGATCACGAATCGAAGCCAGCTTCGCCTCACCTATCCCACCGACCTGGAGCAGACCCTCAACATCGGCGAACGGCCCGTTCTGCTCCCGGTAGGCAACGATCCGCTCGGCGAGAACCGGTCCCACACCGGGGAGTTCCTCGAGATCTTTCGCCGACGCCCTGTTGAGAGCCAGGGGTCCGTCTTCGGATGACCCGGTCATCGAGTCCGGGCCGAGAACCACCACCTGATCACCCGAGTGGAGCGGAGCAGCGAGGTTGATCCGATCGACCAGCGCTCCCGGGCGAAGACCTCCCGCGGCTTCGATGGCGTCGGCGACGATCGATTCTGGCGCGACACGAACCACCCCTGGTGAGAGCACCCACCCCGCAACATGAACGTCGATGCTCTCCGTAGCAATCACCACGTCTGGCTGGGTGCGCTCTCTCATTTCCTGGGGACGGTTCAGGAAGCCAAGTGAGCCCCCAACCAAAGCTGCTGCCCCAACCACAGCCGCGATTGCCACGGCGCGGCTCACCGACCGTCTACCCACTCCACCCACATACTCGACTAACTAACCGATTCGACCGCCCAAGGGAACCCTCCCAACAGTGCTACCTACCTGGCACCACACGAACCTGAGGTTGTTAAGCCCGGATACGGGCTTAACAACCTCAGGTTCACATAAAGCGGGACTGGAGATGGCGGGCCTCTACTTCGAGGGAGATTGCTCTGTAGGAGTCGCGGTGGGTCAGACCGGCACGTCTTCCACGCAGGTAATCCCCCAGATAGCTCCTGAGGAAGCCGAGAACACCGAGATCAGACCATTGCCGGACGTGGATCAACTCGTGGATGACTAGAAGGCCCAGTTTCGCCCTGTCCCCGTTGAGGGCTCTCGGGTCGACGAAGATCCGACGACGCACAGTCATCGCCTGGATACCGCGGCCCCAGATCCTCATCATCACCGGTGATGCGGGGCTCAGCCACACTTGCTCGGGCCGTATCGGGTGGATGAGAATCCGCAGCTCGTCGATGTCCACGCCTGATTCGGCGAGGACGCTTCCGGCGTTCACTCGATAACGATGTTGACCAGATTTGGCTGGCGAACGATCACCTTGCGCACTTCGTGACCGTCGACCCAGCCCTGGATCTTGTCCAGACCCAAGGCTTGTTCCTCCGCTTCCTCGGGGGTGATATCGGTCGCCACCTCAACACGATCCCGAACCTTGCCGTTGACCTGGACGATCATGGTCACCATCTCCTCGCGAGCCAGTTGCTCGTCCCAGGCCGGCCAGTCTTGGAGGGCCAGCATCTCTTCGTTGCCCCGGATCTCCCAAAGCTCGTGGGCAATGTGCGGCGCCATCGGCGACAGCATCAGCAGCATGAGCCGGATCACCTCGTCATGAGTCTCTTGCCGCGGCCCATCGGAGACGTATTCAGCCAGTTCGTTGGCGAGGATCATCAGCGCAGGTATGGCCGTGTTGAATCGGAACCGGTCTATGTCCTCGGTGACTTTGCGCACCGTGCGATGGGCCGTTCCGAGAATCTCCCGATCCGCCTCGGATTCGTCGCGATCGACAAAGGCCACCTCACCCGAGGCGAGTTTCCACACTCGCTCGAGGAAACGCCGTGTCCCGTCGACTCCGTTCGGGTTCCAGGCGGCGTCGTCCGTCGGCGGTCCGATGAAGAGGTGAAATAACCGCAACGAATCTGCGCCATGTGAGGCAAAAAGATCGACCGGATCAACCACGTTGCCTTTCGACTTCGACATCTTGGCGCCATCCATCGTGATCATCCCCTGCGTGAACAGTCGCGTGAAAGGCTCCTCAACCGTGGACAGACCCATGTCGAAGAGGACCTTGGTGATGAACCGGGCGTAGAGCAGGTGGAGGACGGCGTGCTCGATGCCTCCGATGTACTGGTCGATCGGCATCCAGTACGCCGGCCTGGCCGGATCGAAAATGGCCGTGCTGTTGTGAGGATCGGCGTATCGGAAGTAGTACCAGGAGGAGTCGACAAAGGTGTCCATTGTGTCGGTCTCTCGCGTCGCGGGTCCGTCACAACTCGGGCAAGTCGTGTTGACGAAATCGTCGTCCGCTGCCAACGGTGACTTGCCTTTGGGGACGTAGTCCTCGATGTCGGGGAGAAGCACGGGAAGCTCCTCCTTGGGGATGGGCACCAATCCGCAGTGGTCACAGTTGACCATCGGAATTGGAGAACCCCAGTAACGTTGCCGGGAGATGAGCCAGTCGTGCAGGCGATATTGGACCGTCGGCCTGCCGATCCCTTCTTCTTCCATCCAGGTGATGATCCGCTTCTTCGCCTCTACCTGGTTGAGACCGTCGAGGAAATCCGAGTTGATGGTGGGACCGTCGTCGAGATATGCCTCGCCATCCCAATCATCCGGGGGCTGGACCGTGCGAATGATGTCGATCCCATACTTGGTCGCGAATTCCCAGTCTCGCTGGTCCTGACCGGGGACTGCCATGATCGCCCCGGTTCCGTACCCCATCAGCACGTAATCGGCGATATAGATGGGGACCTCGGCTCCGCTCACCGGGTTGATGGCGAACTCACCGGTGAACACACCGGTCTTGTCACCCTCGGCCATCCGCTCGATCTCGGACTGTCGCTGAGCTGCGGCGATGTATTCCCTGGCCTCGGTCTCGGTCTCGGAGCCCCCGATGAGCGACTCCACCAACGGATGCTCAGGAGCGAGGACACAAAAGGTCATTCCGAAAACTGTGTCGGGTCTTGTCGTGAACACATCGAACGAGTCAGCGGCCCCGACATCGATGCTGAAGGTCGCGCCCTCGGAGCGGCCGATCCAATTCCTCTGCATGATGCGCACCCGGTCGGGCCAATGCTCCAATTTTTCGATGTCGTCGAGTAGGCGATCGGCATAGTCGGTGATCTTGAAGAACCACTGAGCAAGGTTCTTCTTGACGACGGGTGTGTCGCAACGCTCGCAAAGACCGTCGATTACTTGTTCGTTGGCCAGGACCGTCTGATCCTGGGGACACCAGTTGACCGGCGCCTCGGCCTTGTAGGCGAGACCACGCTCGTAGAGCTCGAGGAAAAGCCACTGGTCCCAGCGATAGAAATCGGGCTGATGGGATGCGAGTTCTCGATTCCAGTCGTACATCGACCCGAGCTGTCTGATTTGGGTCGACATCGTGGAGATCTGATTCTCGGTGTTGGACTTCGGATGAATGCCGCTATCGATCGCTGCGTTCTCCGCAGGTAGCCCAAAGCTGTCCCATCCCATCGGGGAGAGGACGTTGTAGCCCTGCATTGTCTTGTATCGGGTCAGCAGGTCGCCGTATGTGTAGTTCCTGACATGGCCCTGATGGATCGCACCCGACGGGTATGGATACATGCAGACGTTGTAGAACTTTGGCTTGGACGCGTCTTCAGTCACCTGGAAGACCTTCTCGGTCTCCCACCGCTCCTGCCACTTGGATTCGATCGATTTGTGGTCGTAGGACATCTGAAGCCGGGAGGGTAACCACCAATGAGACGTGAACAACGGGTGCTGACAACTGGCACACCGGCGAGCCTCACACCATGATGGCCGTCAAGCCAACGAGGAGTCGAAGAACATGACGATCGAGCGTGTGGGTGTTATCGGTGGGGGTCTGATGGGATCCGGGATCGCCGAGGTGTGTGCAGGCTCCGGCAGCGATATCATCGTTCATGAGATCAACGCCGAGGCTGCCGAGGCGGCCATGGGTCGAATCGAGAAGTCCCTGGAAAGAGCCGTAGAGCGGGAAAAGCTCGACCAGAAGGGGCAACGCGAGATCCTCAGCCGGATTGCGCTCTCCACGGATCTGACCGAACAGGCCGACCGGCAACTGGTGATCGAAGCTGCCACCGAAAACGAGGAATTGAAGAAGCAGATCTTCACCGATCTCGACCAGATCGTCACCGACCCGAACGCCATCTTCGCTTCCAACACGTCCTCAATTCCCATCACCAGGATCGCCTCGGCAACCAGTCGCCCCGACCATGTCGTCGGGATGCACTTCTTCAACCCGGTGCCGGTGATGAGCCTGGTGGAGTTGGTGACAACGGTGATGTCAGACCCTGATGTGGAGAACCGAGCTCAGGCGTACGCCGAGAGCGTCGGTAAAACCGTGATCCGCGCCAAGGACCGCGCCGGCTTCGTGGTCAACATGCTTCTGATCCCATTCCTGCTGGGAGCGGTCCGGATGTACGAGGCGGGAGTGGCTACCAAAGAGGACATCGACACGGCCATGCGGCTCGGAGCCAACCATCCGATGGGACCGCTCGAGCTGGCCGACTTCGTCGGTCTCGACACCACGAAGTATGTAGCCGACGTGCTCTTCGAGGAGTACAAGGAGCCGATGTGCGCTTCTCCCCCGCTGCTGACCCGGATGGTGGAAGCCGGTCTCCACGGTCGCAAGACCGGACGGGGTTTCTACGACTACAGCTAGCTCAGTTGCAAACGGCGGTCGAATCGAATGAAGAAGCCTCCCTTCTTCCTGTCAGCCGCGAAGCGCCGAAACGAATATGCCGGGAAACCGGGTCAGTTTGCCGTCCCCTGCGTAATAGGTGAGGCGCTTGGCTGTGGTCTGCGCGGTGTCGTTGGTCACGAACCACGGTGGACGGGGCGAGAGGTAGAATCTGCCATGTCTGACTCCCCGCGGGAACGGCCGGAATGGTGCCTTGACCACCGACTTCTGAGGGTGATCGAAGAGCAACGCATTGTGAACCACCCCAACACCGGATTGGACGTCGTCCAGTGAGTGGCCGGGATAAGCGCCCCAGGCCGCCCTTCCGGTCAAAAACCCCACTCCGGTCCAGGCATTGACGGCAACAGTCCCGTAGCGAAGCTCGGCGATGGCCTTGTCCAGACGATCACCAAGTTCCTTGGCTGTCCGAGGGTGGATAATGATGTTGGCACCGAGCGTCCCCTGCAGCGTCTCGTTGGAGAACTTCACTGCCTCCCTGAGAAATTCGGCAGGGGTAGAGGCGTCCAGCCTGGTGGTTGCATAGATCGGAGCAAAGAACTCTTCGTTGAAGCAGTAGGCGCTGGCATCCGTCGGGTCGACACCGACAATGAGAGTCCGATCGACGTTGGACTCGAGTTTTTCGGCGTCCGGATAATGGTCTCTGGCCGTTTGGTGCCGCTTGTCCGCGCCTGGGTAGTAGGCGGGCCGCTCCTCGGCTTTGGCCAGAGCATCTCTCACTGCATCAACCAGCTCATCACCCTGCTCCCAATCGGCAGGCAGCACGAGAACCTGAGACGCGTTGCAGTTGAATCCGGCGTTGTGCAGCTTTTGCGTCGCCAGGTGCTCCGCCTGGTAGGCAATGTCGGCTTTGGTCCAGGGCCCGGGGACGATGATGGTCGGGCTGACACAGCCCAACTCGGATGTGATCGGCTTGCCGATTGTCGGCTGGTTGTTTGCCTTCCTCTGAGCCCCCTCTTCCCCCGCCCCGAACACGATGGTGTCGTGGGTGCGAGAGCTCCCGGTGATGTGAATGGTGTCAACACCATCATGTCCGGTGAGGTAGGCGCCTACGTCACCTGCCCCATAAGCGAACCGCACAAAACCTGCCTCGATGAGTGGGGCGAAGATTCGCTCGAAGATCGGACCGAGGTAATCGTTGACCGGATTCATCTTGACGACGACCACTTCCCCGTCGGCATACATCTTGTAGAGAATGTCGAGCGGAACGATCGACGAGATGTTTCCGGCGCCGAGCACAAGGGCCACTCTGCCTTCGTGATCCGGGTTGCGATAGAAGTGGGCCGTTTGTTCGGACAACTCCTCGCGCTTCACACCAGGCTGCATCCAGACATCGACGGTGTAGCCATGCAGCAGGAGCGTCTCGTAGATATTGGTCGGATACACCCGTGCCACGGCTTGACCATCCGGCTGCTCCCACGTCTTGAGACCCTCGAGGACATCGGCGGCAGCGTCGAGCGCAGCCAGTGTTGCGGAGGTGGCGTGAAGCCAGCCAAGAAGTGCATACGGCCCCGAAATCCACTCTTCTCCGGCGAGAGGTGATTGCGGGTCGATCCCCTTGGCTACTACCCCGGCGTCCGCCCAATCCTCGGCGTTCGCCACGGTCAGTTCGACGAGCTCATGGAGATGATCGATCTTCTCGGCTACCGGCAGAGTTGCCCACTTCTTCTTGCTCTGAGAAAGAGTCTCGAGATCGCTGTCTATCTGGGATGAGTTCATCGCATTCTTGAAGTTGGGGGTATCCGATCGTACTGACGGCAACCTCGCCGACAGGTCGGGGCATTTTGGCGGCGATTCCCGAACCTGGTCTTCTCCTTCTCGAGCGCGTCTCTCCTACCCAAAGACGTCAGGTGCGATCGGGTCCTGTTCCCGGCGTCGTGAGCCGAGACCGGACAGATACTGTTTCGGGTAGTCGTGGTCTGTGTAGGCGAGGTCGATTGCGGCATTCATGGTCCAGTAGGGGTCAACGAGATGGGGACGGGCCATTACACAGAGGTCGGCGCGCCCGGAGACAAGGATGTTGTGGATGTCGTCAATCGAAGACACCGCACCCACTGTCATCGTGGCGATCCCCACTTCGTTGCGGATCCGATCACTGAACGGGGTTTGATACAGCCGCCCATACTCGGGACGAGCATCGGCGGACGTCTGACCGGTTGACACATCGATCAGGTCACATCCGTGGTTTTTCAGGGCCTCGGCGAGGACAACCGCGTCGTCACCGTCAAACCCCCCGTCGACCCAGTCGGTGGCCGAGATCCGCACGGAGATGGGTTTTCCCTCCGGCCAGACCTCGCGTACCGAGTCGAGGACTTCCAGCGGGTACCGCATCCGATTCTCCAGCGAACCCCCGTACGCGTCCGATCTCTGGTTGGCGAGGGTGGTCAGAAAGCTGGACAGGAGATATCCGTGGGCGAAGTGCAGCTCGAGCCAATCGAAACCGGCGCGCTCGGCTCGAACGGCGGCCTCCACATGTTGATCCCGCACTAGATCGATGTCCTCTCTGCTCATCTCCCGCGGCACCTGGGCATCGGGGCGGTACTTGATCGGAGACGGGCCGATGATCTCCCAATTGCCCTCGTCGAGAGGATCGGTGTCGCCCTCCCACATGAGCTTGGTGGACCCTTTTCTCCCAGAATGACCCAGCTGGATGCCCACCTTCGACTCCGAATGGGTGTGGATGAACTCAGTGATCCGCTCCCATTCGTCAGCATGCTCATCAGTCCAGATGCCAACGTCTCCGGGAGAGATTCGTCCTTCGGGCGAGACACACGTCATCTCGGTCATGACCAGACCCGCCCCTCCAACGGCACGACTCCCCAGGTGGACCAGGTGCCACTCGTTTGGCATGCCGTCAACCGACGAATACTGGTCCATGGGAGATACCACTATCCGGTTTGGGAGGACGAGATCGCGGACCTGATAGGGGTGAAACATCGGAGGTATCGACGCATCCGTTTCGACCGGTGAACCGTGGTTCGATCCGGCGTACCAGACGTCGACCGACTCCATGTAGCTCGGATCGCGGAGCCGGAGGTTGTCATAGGTGACCCGCTGGCTACGGGTCAACATGCTGAAAACGAACTGCTCCGGCTCGAGGTTCCGATAACGGTCGGCTCCCTCAAACCACTCCAGACTGGTCTTGGCGGCTCGTTGCAGGCTGTCGACTGCTGGACGTCGCTCCTCTTCATATCGCTCGAGCGCTTCGGATAGCGGTAGTCCTTCCAGCAGCACGTTCGACAGAGCGATCGAGTCTTCCATTGCCAGCTTGGTCCCGGAACCAATGGAGAAATGGGCGGTGTGGATGGCGTCTCCCATCAGAACAATGTTGTCGTGATGCCATTTCTCACAGCTGATGTCCGGAAACTGAAGCCATTTCGAGTTGTTACCCAACAGCGGATGACCATCGAGGTGCTCGGCAAACATCTCCTCGCAACGCTTCAGGGCGTAATCATCACTAACCCCCGGCAGAAAGACCTCGTCCTCGGTCCGATCCAACCCAAGACTTCGCCAGGTCTTGGGCGCCATCTCCACGATGAAGGTGCTTCCTTCCTTGGAGTAGGGGTAGATGTGAGCCCAGACCATCCCGGCCGGCGTGTCTTCGAAGATGAAGTGGAACTTGTCATAAACCTTTGGCGTACCAAACCACACATACTTGTTGACGCGTTGCCGAAGCGTTGGCTTGAGATGGGAAGCAAGGGCCGTTCGAACCATCGAATTGGCGCCATCGGCACCCACGATGAGATCTGCCTCCGGGATTGAAGCCAGGTCTGTCACGTCGGTGGAGAAGTGAAGATCTGCCCCTAGTTCCGCAGCCCTTTCGGTGAGGATCTCGAGAAGCCGTCGCCGGCTTGCCGCGGCAAACCCGTGGCCACCAGACACGAATCGTCTGCCGGAGAAGTGACGGACCTCGATGTCGCCCCAATGCTTGAAACTCTCGGTTAGAGCCCGGTAAGAGGGCTCATCGGCCTCTTCGAAGTGATCGAGTGTCTCGTCGGAGAAGACCACTCCGAATCCGAAGGCATCGCCGGGGTTATTGCGCTCGAAGACGGTGACCTCGATGTCCGGCTGATGCTTCTTGAGAAGTATCGCCAGGTACAGACTGGCAGGACCGCCGCCAACGCATATGACCTTCATGAGCCAAACATATCGGGTTGGTATGGATGCTCGCACGTCAAGCTCTCCACAACGTCCCGGCGTCCACTAATTTGCCACCTTGAGTTCTATCAGATCGGTCGCAAACCATGGGTAGAACAATCCACTCCACTACGGGTACCAAGGCAACGGCATGGACCTTCGTCGCCGTTCAAGCTGTGTTGATCGTCCTCATGGTTCTTGGGCCACGGGACGCCGGCTTCGCCGCTGATGGCATCGTCGGCGCTTTGGGCACCATTGCTTCAATCATCGGAGCCGTGGTAGGCGTGTGGTCGGCCGTCTGCCTTGGCAAGGGCCTCACTCCCTTACCTCTTCCCAATGGGCGGACCGATCTCGTTTCCGCCGGGCCGTACCGATGGGTCCGTCACCCCATGTACTCGGCCGTGATCTTGTTCATGGCCGGAGTGGCCACCAGGTCAGGATCGTGGATCGTCGTTGCCGAACTCATCGGACTCATAGTGCTTTTCAGCGTGAAGTCGAGATGGGAGGAAACTCAGCTCGAGGATGCTTTCGACGGTTACCGGGAGTATGCGGCGAGAACGCCTCGATTCCTACCAAGGTTCAACACGGGTTCGCCCGGCGTAGGTTGATTCACGTCAGGGTGCTGAGGCCAGATCTATCAGTGCCTCGAGATTCAGCGCATTCCCTTCGGAGAGCAGCCGATCAGATTCGGCATCACCGAGTTGCTCCTTCGCCCCGGTCAGTACTGCCTCGACCGCGGAAGTTTGCTCGGGCCATCGGTAGGTTCCGAGAGCCTCAAATACCGCGTCGGCGCCTCCGACCAGGTTCAGGGCCCGCTCGGTCTCACCACGATGAAACGCAATCCCAGCAAAGAGATCGACGGCTCCGGCAATACCCTCCTGATAACCATCGCCGACCATTTGTGTGAGAACACGCCGGGTGTGATCCTCTGCCTCGTCGACCCGACCAAACACGAGTAGGGCGGCTGCCACATGCCATTCGGCCCAGGCGATCAGCACCATGTAATCCACGGCTTTCACCCATGCCAACGACTCTTCCCGAAGCCGCAGTGCCGTTTCCGAATCTCCCCGAGCCATGTAGTTGATGCTCAAGAACAACTTGGCTAGGTAGCCGTTCACTCCGAAGTCGTGCTCTCCGAACTGAGACACGGCCGCCTCCAGCATTTCCCGGCCGGCGTCGAGGTCTTCGAAAAGAGCGCCGGCAAACCCTTGCGACATCGCCTTCCACTCTGCGTCTTCAGTCTCCTCGAAACGC
>JAZFTT010000149.1:0-6332 GCA_036446835.1 Acidimicrobiia bacterium | reverse complement strand
CTGTCCTTGGCCTCGCGCACGGCGGTGTCCGGAAGACCGCTCAGTTTGAAGGTGTCCTGCTGACGGCCCACGTGAACCTGCACCTCTACCGGTCTGACGTCTCCCCCGACGAGCGCCACCGATGTGGTCGCTGCGTACATACCGATGAACGTACGGGTCCGCTGGGACAGGTTCTAGAGGGGTGCACCTTTGCGAAAGTCGACAACCAGTTCCAAGCCAAGGGAGTCCGCGACGCGATACAGCGTATCCAGGGTGGGGGTGACTCCTCCGGCCTCGAGACGCGCCACGGAGGGCTGCGACGTTCCCATCCGCCTGGCTAGCTCCTCTTGGGTAAGACCAAGCCTCTCGCGTTCGGCCCGGACGCGCGCTCCCAGTTCGAAGGCATTCTCTGCCTCCTGATAGCCACGCCGCCGTGATCCCGAACGGCCACGATGTGAGCGAATTTCTTCCCATGTCGCCCCATCACCCATCAGACCGTCCTCCATGTGTAACTCGTTCAACCTGGCCCCATTGTTCATCTGACACTATATATCATCAGTGGTATAGGGATGCACGAGAACTGGAGCGGCATCGCTCAGAGTTAGGAGTCAGAGGCGTGGCAGCACTTGGGCAAGTTTCTCATCGGGGTCAACTGTCTGAGACGGTGAACATGATCGAGTGGTCCGCGTCTGCTGTCTCGTCAAAACAGTTGAGCGCATGTTGCCCAGGCTTATCAAGAGTGACTGTCAAGATTCCTGTGCTGTCAATGGCTGTTGGAGCAAACAACGCTGCATAGAAGCCCTTCTCTGGATCGACTGGGGGGCCGCCTCCTACAACCACGAAAATACCTTCTTCGAGGATCTCAACAGCGGTTGTTCCCTCTGGGACTGACCAAACTCCGAAACCCATATTGGTGGTGTCCGAGCGGTCAGAGCGTGACGGAGACGAGCCTCGTGATCTTCGACAAACGCCGAAAATGTCCTGGCAGTCGTCTCGTCCCTCAGCATCACATCATTCCCAGTCGGCATGATTCCCGCCGTCCACTCAATGAAAGCTACGAAACCCGACTCCGCATGACCGATTTTCTTCCACGTCGAGACCTTCTCAGCCCACGACGGCAACCGAGCCGTGTCGGCGGCTGTCGGCATGACCGTGAAGGCGACCACCTTCCAATGCAGCGCCGTTGACTCCCCCAAAGTACATGTGCCGACCCTCAAAGCGTCTCAGGGGGTATTCGACATCGTCGAGATCGAGACCGGACTCCACCGCGACACGAACTCCCCAATCACCAAACTCCGGGTGAAGACGCGGCTGCTCGATGGCATCCTCGAGATCCATCCCACCCACCAGCCACTCCAGGGTGACAACGAGCGCGCTGGTTATCCGGTCGGCTCCCGGTGTGCCGATGGCGACCACGTTGGAGCCGAACCTGGCCACGGTTGGGGCCATGTTGGACATCATCACCCTGCCAGGCGGATGGGCATCAGGCCCACCCGGCGTCAGCTCGATCTCACCCACGGCGTTGTTCATCATCAGGCCTGTACCGGCCGGCGTCACACCGGACCCGTACCCGGCCGAACAGGAAACCGCCACGGCGCCCCCATCTTCGTCAACGGCGGCGATGCTCACAGTTGACGGCGAGCGAAGACCCTCCTTGACCAGCACCATGTTGGCCGCAACTTCCAGGTCGGGGTGTGGCTCCAATTCCTCGGCCCTCATCGTGTACGCGCTGACAAGGGCATCCGCCCACATGGCGGGGCCCCTGTCGTCACTCCTCGCGATCTGATTCAGAGCAAGGGCAACGGTCACCCCTCCCACCGCAGGAGGTGGGTTGAGCGTCAAGCTCCATCCCCCAATGTCCACGAAGAGAGGATTTCTGGGCACGGCTTCATAGGAGGCCATGTCCTCTCGGGTCAGTTGTCCTCCGCTCACCTCCAGGTCGGCCACGATCGACTGAGCCAGATCCCCCTCGTAGAACACTCGGGCACCCTCCTCTCCGATATATCGAAGGGTCGAGGCAAGACCCTCGAACAGCACGGTCTCCCCGACATCGCGCAGTTGCCCATCATGGGAGAGAGCGTCACGCGCGGTGGAATCGGCGGAAAAAATGGGATCGAAAGCGTCAAGAAGGTAATGATGCGCCGCCTGACCCAGCGGGAAGCCCTCTTCCACGGTCACGGCGACCGCCTCCATGAGCTCATGCCAGGGAGCCGTTCCAGACATTCTCCATGCCAAATCGAAACCGGCGAAGACACCGGGCACGGCTACGGACCCGGCGTCGACCAGCGTTGTGACGCCGCCCCCGTAATCCATGGTGATCTCGCGCATGTTGGGCACGCCGGAGAACCCGATCCCCGGATACGACATATAGCCATCGATCACAACGGCATCGGTGCCCGCCACGTCGATGGTGAGGAACCCCCCTCCCCCTGGCGAGCAGATCCCCGGCTCCGTGCACATAGCGGTGAGCGCCGCCACGATGGCCGTGTCCACAACAGACCCTCCAGCGTCCGCTATCAGGCCCGCGGCATCGGTGACGAGTCGGTTGGGCCCGGCGACGGCGATTCGTGACACCGTTCCAGGGTAGGAGCCATAAGATCTCATTACATGAAAGACAACGGTCTGGAGACGGCACTCGAGGAGGGGCGTCTGGGACTCGAGGAGGGTGGCATCCCGATCGGGTCGGCGCTCGTCATCGACGGCGAGGTGGTCGGTCGAGGGCATAACCGCCGGGTGCAACAGGGCTCAGTCATCCTCCACGGCGAGATGGACGCCCTCGAGAACGCAGGCCGGTTGGATGTCTCGGCATATCGCCGCTCCACGATCTACACGACGCTCTCGCCATGCGAGATGTGCTCAGGGGCGATCCTCCTCTACGAGATCCCCAAGGTCGTCGTCGGAGAAAACAGAACCTTCATGGGCGCCGAGGAGTATTTGCGGTCCCGCGGCGTAATCGTCGAAGTGGTTGACGATCGGCGTTGCGTCGACCTGATGGAGAAGTTCATCAAGGCCCGCCCCAACCTGTGGAACGAGGACATCGGCATGGAGTGAGGGCTACTCGCCCCGCCAGTCGGGCTCACGCTTCTCCATGAACGCGGCGACACCCTCTTCGAAGTCGGTGGTTCCCATGGCGATCGCCTGCGACTGGCCCTCCCAGCTGAGACTCTCGGCAAAGCTCGACTCGAACGACGCATTGAGACCCTGCTTGGCGAACATCTGAGCGATCGGCGCCCCCTCCAGAAAGCCCTCAGCCGTGCTCTGAGCGCGATCGGCAAGCTCATCCGGGGGAACGACCTCGACCGCCAAACCAATTGCAAGAGCCTCCGCGGCGTCGACGATGCGACCCGATAGAGCGAGTTCTTTGGCGCGCTGCAAACCAACGACCCGGGGCAGAAGCCAGGTTCCTCCGAAGTCGACCGTCAATCCCCGCCTGACGAAGATCTCCGAGAACCGGGCCCGGGTGCTGGCGATGACGACGTCGCAGCCGAGAGCCAGGTTCATCCCGGCGCCCACGGCAACACCGTCAACGGCGGCGATCGTCGGTTTTGTGGTGCGATGAAGGGCGGAGGCCGCCTCTCCAACGGTCTTCATCCTCCGATGCCGACCAGTAACCGACTCACCCATGGCAGACCCGTTCCGGTCGAGGTCGGCGCCGGCGCAGAACTCACCACCGGCACCGGTGACAATCAGCACTCTCGCTGCGGACTTCTCGAAATCGGTGAACGCATCCCGCAGAAGCGACCAGCCCTCGGGAGGCACCGCGTTTTTCCGTTCCGGCCGGTTGAAGGTCAGACGACGTATCTCACCGTCATCTTCGGTCTGAAGCCAGCTCATCGGTGTGACGGTAGACAATACTCCCAGGCGGTTACCGTTTCGACGTGGGATTCAACCCTTTCCGAGCCCAGGAGAAATCGGCCCTGGACATAGCCGTGGTGGTCATCGCGGTACTGGTGACATTGGCGGTCATCGCATGGGCGATCTTCTCGACGTAACCGTCAATCCGATCCAGCCCTACCAGGCGAGGAAGGAGTACCTCTGCCCGGGATGCGAGACGACGATCCCACCGGGCACGTTCCATCTGGTGGTCATTCCAGACGAGGCGGCCGACATGCGTCGTCACTGGCATCACGGCTGCTGGCACAAGGAACTGCGCCGTCGCTTTGGCGCTGAGGGCTAAGCGTCGCGACGCCGAAGCCCCCACCAAGTCAGCCCAAAACCAACAAGAGCCCAGCCCAGGGTGATGACGATTGCGTGGGTCAGTGAGAGGTCAGCGCCGGGTATGAACACACTGAAAGGGCCGTCGCCGCCAACGTCGAACATGCCATTGGAGGCCGCCGTGAGGGACACGTTCTCGTAGGGGCCGATGAACGGAGCCAGGATGCTGTCCAGAAACGAGAACCCGAGAGCGATGCCCATCGCGGGTCCGATCGACCTCGTAATGGCGACAGCTCCGAGCCCGATGGAGGTCCAGGCGACAGCGATCAGGGCAAAACGCCAAACCAAGCCGAGCCACTCTGCCATCTCCGGGGACCCCGACCCTTCAGCCGCAAACCACGTCACGGCCGCCCACAATGCCGTGCCGAACAGAAAGGCAAGCCAGGAGGCGGTCGAGTAGATCAGCAGCCGGGAGCCGATATGGTTCAGCTTCCGGGAGTCTCTGGTCAAGGCGGTAGCCCAGGCCGTCCCGCTCAACTCGCCGCCCAGCACAGCAGTCGCCAGGATCACTGCAAACCACCATGCCTGACCGGCAACCTGTTGTGCCCCGAACACGAAGGCATCCGGCCGCTCCGGAACCGGAGAGTCACCCCCAAACTCGGGGATAGCCGGTAACACGACGAAGAAGAGAACGGCTGTCAGCAGCATCAGGAACCCAAGGATGAGGAGCATGACGGGGAACAACTTGCGTCTGCTCATCTTCAGGTATTCGGCGTGAATCAGACTCATGCCCGGTCCTCGCCGGTGATCCCGAGAAACACCGATTCGAGCGAGGTTCGCTCTGGTCTGACCTCACTCGGGTAGATGCCGGCTTGGGCAAGTGCCCTGACTATGTCCACTCCGTCCTGGGAGTCGACTACGAGCCCGCCATCCTCTTTCCGGCTCTCCATTCCCGCAGCCGACAAAACCCTGATTGCCGCGTCGAGGTTGTCGACAACCACCCGGATCATTCCACCGTCGAGCAAGTCCTCGAGTGGTCCCTGGGTTATGAGCCGACCGTGATCAATAACCACCACATAGTCGGCAAGGGCCTCGATGTCCGCCAGATCATGACTGGAGACCACAACCGTGCGACCCTCATCGGCGAGGGCTCGAAGCCTCGCCCGGAACGCATGCTGACCCGCGGGATCGAGACCGTCGAGTGGCTCATCGAGAAGGAGCAACTGCGGTTGACCAAGAAGGGCCGCCGCCAAAGCCAGCCTCTGCCTCATCCCCTTCGAGTACTCGTCCACCCTGCGATCGGCATCGTTGGAAAGACCGACAAACTCGAGCATCTCTTCGATGGTGTCATGACCGAATCCGAGAGTGTCGGCTGCGATCCGAAGATTCACACGACCGGTATGCGCTTTGATAAGCCCCGGCTCTTCGACAATTGCGCCCACCTTCTTGGTGATCTGCGAGAGATGGCGCGGCACCTCCATGCCAAGAATCTCGATGTCGCCCTCGTTTGGTCGGGTCAACCCGAGCAAGGATCGAAAAGTAGTGGTCTTGCCGGAGCCGTTCGGACCAAGAAAACCGGTGACTTGGCCCGCGGGAATCTCGAAGTCGAGCCCTCGCAATGCCTCCGTTCGTTTGTACCTCTTGGTGAGACCGCTGACTCTGACGGCTGCTGAGCGCAAACTCATGTTCTAGAACATTAGGAGGGAAAGAAACCGACCGTCAATTTGACCCAGGAAGCCAATGAACGTCGAATCCGGTGCGGTCGACGCGAATACCGAGGAAGTCGACCCGGTCGGCACCAATGCCCCGGGCGAGATTGGTGACGCGGCGACGTTTCGCCTCACCCAAGGCATCGATCGGATCTGACCCGTGACGGGTCGTCCTCACTTCGACGACAACCTTGCGGTTCTGGTCGATCGCAAGGAGATCGAGCTCACCATCGGATATCTCGAGGTTGAAGCCCACAATGTCGAGACCCTGATCGGCAAGGAACCAGGCAGCCAGCCTCTCCCCAAAGTTCCCAAGTTCTCGACCGCCTAGATCGAGAGCTCCGCCTTTTCGAGTTCTTCCACGTTGACGTCGCGAAACGTGAGCACCTGAACGTGCTCGAGGAATCGAGCCGGACGGAACATGTCCCATACCCATGCGTCATTCATCTCCACTTCGAAGTAGACGGAGCCGTTGACTTCCCGGACATC
>JAZFTT010000148.1:0-24400 GCA_036446835.1 Acidimicrobiia bacterium | reverse complement strand
CCATGGCGAGGCCGGCGCCGTTGACGAGACACCCGATGGTCCCATCCAGCTTGATGTAGTTGAGCCCCTGATTCTTGGCAGCAACCTCCGCCGGATCCTCCTCGGTCTCGTCCCTCATATCTGCGATGTCCGGATGCCGGTACAGAGCGTTGTCATCGAACGCAAACTTGGCGTCGAGAGCGATGACCTGGCCATCGGTGGTCACCACTAGAGGGTTGATCTCGATGAGATCCGTGTCGAGTTCGCTTGCTGTGTCTGCAAGCGCCTTGACAAACCGCATGAAATTCTTGGCGACGTCGCCTTCCAACCCCAGCCCATGTGCCAGTTCGTTCGCCTGAAATCCGGCCAAACCGATTGCGGGATCGATCTCCGACCGCAGTATCTTCTCAGGAGTCTCTGAGGCGACCTTCTCGATCTCGACACCGCCCTCCGTGGACGCCATGACGATGTTGCGCGATGCAGAACGATCGAGGAGGACCGCTAGGTAGAGCTCGGTGGCAATGTCGATTCCCTGCTCCACGTAAAGCCGATTTACTCTCTTCCCCTCCTCACCTGTCTGAATGGTGACAAGCGTGCTGCCAAGCATCCGTTTGGCGAGCTCCCTCACCGCTTCCTCGGCAGCGCCCGGTCCACCCTCGATTACGTCGGTGATGACGTTGACTCCGCGCACCTCAGGATGCTCCTTGAAGGTGCCCTTGCCTCGTCCTCCGGCGTGAATTTGGGATTTGAGAACGACGACCGGGTTACCCGACTCCTCGATCAGGGGTCGGACCGCCGCCACGGCTTCATCAACAGATCTGGCGACACGGCCCATCGGCACGGGAATGCCCCGGGCGGCCATGACCTGTTTGGCTTGGTGCTCGTGGATCTTCAATTCATTCCTTTCCTACCTACACCTTGGTTGGGACGTTGGCGTCCACCCACACGGCAATCTCATCCAGTGGTGTTCCCGGTGTGAAAATTGTGGCGATCCCCGCTTCGTGGAGTTTCGGGATGTCCGCTTCGGGAATGACACCACCGCCGAACACCACGATGTCGGCCGAGTCGCGATGGGCCAACTGCGCGACCACCTGGGGAAACAGGGTCTTGTGGGCGCCCGAGAGAGAAGACAGGCCAACCGCATCGACGTCCTCCTGGACCGCCGTCTCCGCGATTTGGGACGGGGTTTGATGAAGCCCCGAGTAGATCACCTCGAAGCCGGCGTCCCGGAGTGCCCTAGCGATCACTTTGGCACCACGATCATGTCCATCGAGACCTGGTTTTGCGATGAGAATTCGTCGTGGCATTCGCGGAAGAGGCTAGTGTGATCGCGATATATGGCACTAAGTATGGCATGAAACGCACCACCATCTATTTGCCGGACGAAATGAAAGCCGACATCGAGCGCGAGGCCGCCAGGCGTGGTGTAACCGAGGCCGAGGTGATTCGTACCGCTGTTGGTGAGCATCTGGAGACGAGGAAGAAGAGGAAGCTGAACCTCCCATTGTTCCCTGAAGGATTCGGTGAAGACCTCGCCGGGCGGGTCGACGAGATACTCGAGGGAATGGCCGACGACCTGATGGAGGAGATGTGATCTGCGATACCAGCGGCCTGATCGCCGCTCTGGCCCCTGATCAGCCCCTCAGCGAGGAGTGCGTCTCGGCGATGAGGCTTGCTCGTGATCTCGTAATATCCCCAATGGTGCTGACTGAGCTCGACTATTTGGTGGAAAGCCGCCATGGGCAACACGCTGCGATCGCTGTTATGCGCGAACTGTCATCGGGTGAGTACAACATTGCCAATTTCGGAGCGAGCGACCTTGCCCTCGCCGCCGAGGTCATGAAGACCTACGCTGATCTCCGCCTGGGGCTTGCCGATGCATCACTCGTGGTTCTGGCGAAACGCTACAACACCAGTGAGATTCTCACCCTCGATCAACGCCACTTCAGAGTCGTACGATCCCTAAACGGTCGTCACTTCAGGCTGCTTCCTTTCGATATGGACTGAGCCACCTACTCTTCGAGCCATGACGAACTCCAATCTCCACGGCCTGGCTGCCGCCGGCGTCAGCGTCTGGTCGGACCAGATCTCCAAGACGATGCTCGACAGCGGGGAGCTGGCCCGCCGCGTCGAAGATGATGCCATCACCGGTGTTACCTCCAACCCCACGATTTTCGCCGCGGCAATCGTTGGGTCCGACGACTACGCCGAACATCTACAGGATTTGAAGTCGGCCGGCACAACGACGGAGGCGATGGTCAAGAGCCTCATGGCCGAGGACATCAAACGGGCGTGTGACGTCCTCGCTGACATTCATCTGTCCACCGGAGGACGGGATGGATTCGTCTCGGTCGAGGTCTCCCCCACTCTCGCCGCAGACACCGACGCAACCGTGAACGAGGCGCGCGATTGGGTCAAGCAGATCAACAGACCCAATCTTCTGGTCAAGGTTCCGGCGACTCCTGCAGGCGTTCCGGCAATCCGCCGATTAATCGGTGAGGGGATCTCGGTCAACGTGACCCTGATCTTTTCTCTACGACGCTATTCCGACGTGATCGACGCCTACCTCAGTGGTCTGGACGACTTCAATCAGACCGGTGGCGATCTCTCGACTGTCGCCTCTGTTGCCTCCTTCTTCGTGTCTCGCTTCGATAGCGAAGTCGACAAACGTCTCAACGCTCTCAACTCGACCAGAGCGCAAGGGCTGAGAGGTGTCACGGCCGTGGCCAACGCTCGTGTCGCCTACGGCCGGTTCATCAACGAGTTCGGCTCGACGCGCTACGGGATGCTGGCGGCAAAAGGGGCTCGACCTCAAAAGCCACTGTGGGCATCGACTTCCACCAAGAATCCCGCATACCCGGATCTGCTCTACGTAGAGGGCCTCGTCGCCGCCAACTCGATCAACACCATGCCTCTGGAGACGATTGACGCCTACCAGGACCACGGCAACCCCAGCCCGAAGTGGTTCAGCGAGTTCGACATCGAGAAGGCGAAAGACTCCCTCGACAGCCTCGGAGAAGTGGGCGTCGACTATGACGACGTCGTACAGACCCTGGAGGACGAAGGCGTTGAGAAGTTTGTCGCCAGCTGGCATGAGCTCTTGGCCGGAGTAGACAGCATCTCAACCTGACCGGCTAGATTTACCCGCTCATGTCTGAAATGAGCAACGACAACCTCGACCAAATGAGTGATGAAAAGCTGGTCTTCGGTGCTTCCGACCGGGTAGAGCTGGTCGCAACCATCCTGATGGCGCTTGCCGCCATCTTCACCGCCTGGGCCGCCTTTCAGAGTGCCAAATGGAGCGGGGAACAGGCAACCTCGTTCAGCCGTGCCGGTGCTGCCCGTACAGAATCGACGAGGTTCGACACCCGTGCCGGCCAGCAGGCTGGGATAGACGTAGCCATATTCACCAGCTGGCTCGATGCCCTCAATGCCGAGCTTCGCACCGGAGAGATAGAGCCGCTGGAGTCGGCTTCCGAATACGTGCCCGCTCCAGGCACACTGAGTTCCTTCTATTTCGATCGGATGCGTCCGGAATTCAAGGTGGCCCTCGAAGCCTGGCTCAAACTCAACCCTTTGCAAACAGAGGGCGCGCCGGCGTCACCCTTTGTCATGGAGGAGTACGTCCTTGCCAACGCCGTCGAGGCAGCCAGACTCCAGGACGTCGCCGACCAACATGCCGCCGACGCCGCGGTGGCAAATCAGACTTCCGACGATTACGTGCTCACCGTGGTTGCCTTCGCCCTGGTCCTGTTCTTCGGGGGTATCAGTTCCAAGTTGGGAGAAAAGAGAAACAGGTACCTGACCATTGGGGCGGCGGTACTCCTGTTCAGCGGTGCCAGCTGGGTGCTCCTGGCCCTACCCAAGATCCTGCCGTTCTGAACGGGCCACTAGGCCTGTTCAAGCGGCGCCCATGCCAACAGCAAGCGTTTCTTTCCCTGGGTGTCGAACATGACCTCCGCTTCGGCACGGTCGCCTTCGCCAACGATCTCGCGAACAGTCCCCAATCCCCATTTCTGATGACGGACCCTGTCACCCGGCGCGATCTGATCTGACGAGACCGTGGTCGTCGGACCCCTGGCCGCAGCACGATCCACAGGACTGCGACGTTGCCGCTTGCCGGCCTTGGTCATCAGCTCCTCGGGGAGTTCCTTGAGGAATCGCGACGGCGGGTTGTACGAAGATCCGCCAAACAGCATCCGGCTCCAGGCGGATGTCAGATAGAGACGATCCTGAGCTCTTGTTATGCCGACATAGGCGAGTCGTCGCTCCTCCTCCAGCTCATCGGGGTCGCCGAGTGAGCGCATGTGGGGAAAGACACCGTCTTCCATACCTGCGATGAATACCGCGGGGAACTCGAGACCCTTAGCAGTGTGGAGGGTCATGAGGGTGACGGCGCCCGCCCCCTCATCCCACTCGTCGATGTCGGCTACCAGTGCCGTCGACTCCAGGAAGATCTCGAGTCTGCGAAGGTTCTCCAGCGAATCGAACTCCTCATCGCTGATGATCGCTCCCTCATTCGAGCCCTCGAACTCTGAAGCGACACCGACCAGTTCCCGCAGGTTCTCGACGCGACCCATTGCCTCGATGGTTCTTTCTGCCTCGAGGTTGGCCAGCATCCCCGTGTCATCGAGAACTGCCTGGACTCCCACTTCGACGCCGCCCTCATCGGTCTTCTCGCGCAACCGATCGATGAGACCGACAAACTCGAGGATCGACCTCTGCGCCCTCGAGTTGAGCTGAGGAATATCGGCCGCCTGCTGCAAGCCTTCGAAGAAGCTCACGCGCTGTCCCTGGGAGTAACGATCGACATGGGCGACCGTGGTGTTGCCTATTGCGCGACGAGGCTCGTTGATGATGCGCTTGACCGAGACTTCGTCTGAGGGGTTTACCAGCACACGTAGATAGGCAATAGCGTCCTTGATCTCCTTGCGGTCGTAAAATTTGACCGAACCGACGACGCTGTAAGGGACTCCTCGTCTGACGAACACATCCTCGATGACCCGGGACATTGCGTTCGTCCGGTAGAAGACAGCGAAATCGGAGAGATTGAACCCCTCGTCCTTGAGACGCTCTATCTCATCAACCAGATAACCGGCCTCGTCATGTTCGTCCTCTCCCTCAAAACGAGTGATCGGCACTCCTTTGCCCCGGTCTGACCAGAGATGCTTTGGCGTCCTCTTGGTGTTGTTGGAGATAATCGAATTGGCGGCTTCGAGGATTGTCTCGGTGGACCGATAGTTCTGATCGAGAACAATCACCCTGGCATCGGGATAGTCCTTCTCGAAATCCCGAATGTTGCGGATGTCCGCACCTCGAAACTTGTAGATCGACTGGTCGGAGTCACCAACGACGCACAGATTGCGATGGCCCGCCGTCAACTGCTTGACCAACATGTATTGAGCCCTGTTGGTATCCTGGTACTCGTCCACCAGGACATATCGGAACCTCTGTTGATAGTGTTCGAGAACTTCGGGAAAGGCGGCGAACAGCTCTACCGTAACCATCAGTAGATCGTCGAAGTCCATCGCCGACGCCTCTACCAGACGGTGCTGATACAAGCGATAGATATCAGCAACTTGGGTGTGAAAGAACCCATTTCCCTGGTCGGCGAAGGACTCGAAGTCGACAAGTTCGTTCTTTGCCTTCGAGATAACTGCTTTCATCGCCTTGTCGGGAAACCGCTTGGAGTCGAGATCGAGGTCTTTGGTGACCATGCGGATGAGTCGCAAGGAGTCGGAGTCGTCGTATATCGAGAAGCCCGACCGATACCCGAGCCGGGTTGCCTCGCGTCGAAGGATTCGCACGCAAGCCGAGTGGAAGGTGCTGACCCACATGGAGTTGACCACTCCCCCAACCAGTGCACCCACACGAGCCTTCATTTCGTTGGCAGCCTTGTTGGTGAAAGTGATGGCGAGGATCGACTCGGGAGGGATTCGGAGATCTCGAATCAGGTGGGCGATTCGATAGGTGAGCACCCGTGTCTTACCCGAACCTGCCCCGGCCACGACAAGGACGGCGCCCTCGGTCGCGGCTACTGCCTCCCTCTGCGTGGGATTCAGGTCGGCGAACAGCGCCGAATCAGCCGGAACATCATCAACGAACCACTCTGCCTGCATCGGGCGCCGATGGTACAGGCCGGCCGAGACGAATCACACTGTTGTAATCAGACCGTCCGGGCAGCCTCTGGCACCTCTAGCGCATTTCTGTCCCCGCCTTCCGGGGAGGCGAGACGATCCTCCCCGCCGAGAAGAGTCCGACGACGAAGTGGCAACGAATAGCAAAACCGGGCACCGGTAGGGAAACGACGCTCATACCAAACATCTCCGCCCATCGCCCTCGCCAGACGTCTTGCGATTGGAAGGCCGAGGCCAATGCCCGAAGCCTCTCGCGCATCACCCTTGGAGAGTTGCTCAAAGTTCTCAAACACCTTCCGGGTCTCCTCGTCGGGCACTCCGGGGCCGTTGTCCGAGATGATGACCAGGTATTGGTCGCCCATGACGAACCCCTCGATCATTATCTGGTCACCGCCGTACTTGCGTGCATTCTCCATGAGGTTTCGCATGACTTGCTGAACACGTCGCCGGTCGGCAAGCACGCGGACTCCGTCCGGAAGTGACACAAGCGAGGTCTTCTCGTCACCGTTGGGGAACACCATCAACGTCACATCCTCGATGAGATCGCCGAGGTCAAACAGCTCTGGATCGAGACGGAGTCGGTTAGCCTCGAGACGTGGGATGACAAGAACATCCTCGACGAGGTCGCCAAGATAGATGGACTGTCGGTTGATGATCGAGAGAAACTCGTCGACCTCTTCCCTGGGAAGCTCCTCCCATGACCGGACGAGGGTGTCGGCGAACCCTGCGATTGACGTCAGCGGTGTTCTCAGCTCGTGGCTGACCATTGCAACAAAATCGTTCTTCAGGGTGTGCGCCTCATCGGCGAGACGAATCACCTCCTGTTCCCTCTCACGACTCTGCGATGCCAGTCGCCACGCCCACAGCAGGGCTGCGACTCCCACGATGACGGGCAGATACGTCAGGTATTGAGGTAAACGCGAAAGATCAGGCATACATTGGAGTTATCGGCCTGTCAGCCAAAAGCCTGAAGCGATGTGCCGGCTAGCCCGTGTCCGCATCTTCAAGCCCGATGAGCTGTCGAAGGGTCTTGGTCAGAACCCCCTGACGCAGGTCGAACTTGTCGAGATAGGCGTCGACTCCAGCCGCCCAAGCGGCCTTCTTCTCCTCCTCGGTAGCAACACCGGAAACCATGACAATCGGCACTTTGATATCGGAGGCACGCATCGCCCGGACCAGCTCAACACCGTTGGACCGTGGCATCGAATAGTCGACGACCATCGCCGCGAATCCATCCGAGGCCATGGCGACCACAGCTTCTCTCGCTCCGCTGGCCACCTCGACCTCGAACCCTGCTCCGTTCAGCGTTGCCGACAGAAGCTGTCGAACACCAGCCGAGTCGTCGACCACCAATACTCGGGGCTTGCCCTCAGCGAGCCGAGGGCGTTGTCTTGCGATTGCACCCAGAAAACTGGGGTCGAGCACCACCAGGACCTGGCCGCCGCCGAGAAGGGCAGCCCCGGTTATATGTCCTGCGCCATCGAGGATTGGGCCCAGGTTCTTGACCGCGACACGCCGCCGATCGACGATCTCACTGACGGTCACAGCCACCATCCCCGACCGCGTGCTCACCACCAGGAGCTCAGACTCATCCTCGGGCTCCGGCGCTCCAACGGCCAGCGAAAGTGAGACACAGGGAATGGCAGCGCTTCTAAACCGCACTGCCCTTCCGCTAGAGGTCGTACTCAGCTCTGCCTTCGACAGGGGCATAGAGGCCTCCACCGCGGCCTCAGGCAGGCCCCAAAACTGGTCTCCAAGAGCAACAACCACGACGTTTTGGAGGACCATCGAAAGTGGGAGCGTCATGGTCACAACAGTCCCCTTCCCCTTGGCCGACTCGATGTGAATCGCGCCGTTGACCCTTTCCACCGCCAGGAGCGCCTCGGATAGGCCCTCTCCGGATCCGGAGAAATCGGTGGTTGTCTCCACTGTCGAAAAACCCGGATGAAAGAGAAGCGGTGAGAGATCCGGTGGAATCATCGGCAGACCACGCTCATGACCCACCTCGGCAACACGGTCCCAATCGATGCCGGCACCGTCGTCCGAAACATAGATCTCTACACCATCGTCGGTTGCCGTTGCCCCTATGACCACAGTCGCAGTTGCAGCCTTGCCCGCCGCGACCCTCACATCCGGAGGCTCGATCCCGTGGTCGATCGTGTTGACGAGGAGATGTCTCAGTGGCTCCCGAATCAGGTCAACGATCTGCCGATCGAGTTGCACGTCACTTCCGGCAAGCTGAAAACGAACGTCCTTGCCCATACGCCGTGCCAGGTATCGGACGAACTGAGGGACCGAGGCCACCGCATCGAAGAAGGAGACGTTTGCCAGCGAAACAGCTTGGTCCTGGATGTCGCTGACCGAGCTGCTCAGCCTTTCGAGCTGGGATCGCCAGGAGCGACGGAACAGTTCCTGATCGGCACCCTCAATCGAGACCAGTGAGAGGTCGGCAAGGGCCTCGGCATCAAGCGCCACCTCCACGATTCGGTTGATGAGCTTGTAGAGATCGCCGGTGTCAACGCGGGTGGCGCCACCCAGGAGTGACTCGGAGACCGATTCGAGCAAACCCCCCAGGCTCCCCTCATCGGGCTGGCGGCTGGGAACGATCTCCGTCGTTTCTGAATGCTCGAGGGTGGAATCGAGCTTCCCGACAAGCTCAACCAGTGCCTCTTCGTCCTGGCCATCAAGAGTTGGAACGAGCCGCCCGGCCGTCGCTTCCATCGTAACTATCGTGCCGGACTCGGGCACATAACCCCCCGCCACCATTCGCCACAGTGTCTCCAGACGCGTCCCCGCCTCACGAATCGCATCATGACCGAGCAGACCGGCAGACCCTCTGATTGTGTGAGCATCTCGAACCAGGTCGGGGATTGAAGACGTGCCGAGAGTCTTGTCGGCCAGTTCCCGTGCACCCAGCACTAGACGTTTCGAGCGCTCTTCGAGTTCGTCGCGAAATATCCGTGTGAGTTCAGGTGTGTTCAGGTCCAACTGCAATTTCCCTGGCCAACGTGCCTGTCTATCGGCAGGTCCCTGGCCGGTCTGAATGGACCTGATGACCCCTTATCACTCCCATTCGATAGTGGCCGGGGGCTTTGATGAGATGTCGTAGGCAACACGGTTGATCCCAGGAACCTCGTTGATGATCCGAGACGAGATCCTTTCGAGGACCTCGTAGGGAATGCGAGCCCAGTCTGCTGTCATGGCGTCCTCGGAGGTAACGGCCCTCACTATCACCGGATAGGCGTAGGTGCGCTCATCACCTTGGACTCCGACCGTCTTGATGGCCGGTAAGACCGCGAACGCCTGCCAGATGTCGCGGTACAGGCCGGCACGGCTTATCTCCTCGAGAAGAATGCTGTCCGCAGCTCGAAGAATCTGAAGACGCTCGAGAGTCACTTCACCGATGATCCGCACGGCCAGACCTGGGCCCGGGAACGGTTGACGCCACACGATCTCCTGTGGCAATCCAAGTTCCTCGCCAATTGCCCGAACCTCGTCCTTGAAGAGGTCTCGCAATGGCTCGATGAGGTCCAACATCATGTCATCGGGAAGTCCACCAACATTGTGATGGGTCTTGATCGTCGCCGCCGTGCCCGAGCCCGACTCGATCACGTCAGGATAAAGCGTCCCCTGAACCAGGAACCTGGCATCACCTACCGATAAGGCAGCTTCTTCGAAGACACGGATGAAGGTCTCGCCAATGATCCTGCGCTTCTGCTCCGGGTCGGTTACCCCTTCGAGTTGTTCGAGAAAACGATCTTCGGCCTTGACATGGATGAGATCAACAGCAAAGTGCGACCGAAATGTCTCTTCGACCTGGGAGGCCTCACCAGCGCGGAGAAGGCCATGGTCGACGAAAATGGCTGTCAATTGGTCACCTACGGCTTCATGTACCAATGCCGCAGCCACGGCCGAATCTACACCACCAGACAAACCACAGATGACCCTGCCCGAGCCGACCTGATCCTTTATCGCCGCCACCTGCGACTCGATGATCGAGTGAGACGTCCACACCGGGGTCGCCTGGCAAACTTCATAGAGGAACTGCTTGAGGATCTCGCTGCCCCGTGGCGTGTGGGCGACCTCCGGATGAAACTGGACTCCGTAGAGTCGTCGCTCCCGGTTCTCCATAACGGCGACAGCGGAGCCGCCCGTTGACGCGACGCCAACAAAGCCCTCTGGAGGAACAGTCACCTGATCCTTGTGGGACATCCACACGGTTTGCGAACCCGGAAGGCGAGCGAGCAAGACCGAGTCACCTGTCAATTCCATGGCGGTGTTCCCGTATTCGGCGTCCCCGGTATTGATCACCTCACCACCGCACAACTCGGCGAGCAACTGGTGCCCATAACAGATGCCAAGGATCGGAATGCCCAGTTCGAGCATGGCGGCATCCATCCGGTAGGCGTCCTCTGCGTAAACTGAGGCGGGCCCGCCCGAGAGGATCAGTCCGATCGGCCGGCGGCGGCCGACCTCCTCAGGCGTGATGTCACGAGAAACGATCTCTGATCGAACATGCGCCTCGCGCACTCGTCTCGCGATCAGTTGGGCATATTGAGCGCCGAAGTCGACGACAAGGATGGTGGGCTCGTGCTCTCCGACCGTCATCCCATGCCGACGTGTTGGGATCGCTGCAACGACTTCCCCTCGGTCTGAATCGAGGGTGCGACCATCACCTCTGCCTTCTGGAACTCCTTGACATCGGAGTATCCGGTGGTGGCCATCGAGGCTCGAAGACCCCCAAAGAGGTTGAGTCGCCCATCATTCTCATGCGCTGGACCGATCAGGATCTCAGCGAGACTACCCCGGTCACCCGTCTTGACGCGAGCCCCGCGGGGCAGTGTCGGGTGGAATGTCGCCATGCCCCAGTGGTAACCCTTTCCCGGGGCCTCGGTGGCAGACGCCAACGGCGAGCCGATCATCACAGCATCAGCACCACAGGCGATCGCCTTGGACACATCTCCACCTGTTCTCATGCCGCCATCGGCGATCACGTGCACATATCGCCCGGTCTCATCGAGATATCGGATACGGGCTCCGGCAGCGTCAGCTATCGCGGTCGCCTGGGGAACACCAACTCCGAGAACACCTCTTGTCGTACAAGCTGCTCCAGGACCGACGCCGACGAGGACACCAACCGCTCCGGTGCGCATGAGGTGAAGCGACGTCGAGTAGCTGGCGACCCCCCCGACAATCACCGGCACCTCGCAATCGGCGATGTACTCCTTGAGATTGAGTGGCTCCTCCTGGCTGGACACGTGCTCAGCCGACACGACGGTGCCTTGAATCACCAGGATGTCGAGACCGGCTTCGAGCGCCAGCGGGGCCCAGAGATCGACGTGCTGCGGCGTCAAGCTTGCGGCGGTGACGATGCCTGCTGCTTTCAGCCCGGCAACCCGTTGCCCGATGAGGTCCGGGTTGACCGGCTGGAGATAGATCTCCTGCATCCGACGGGTTGCCTTCTCGTCAGCCAATTCCGCGATCTCTTCAAAGTAGGGAGTGGGATCCTCATAACGAGTCCACAAGCCCTCCAGGTTGAGGACCGCCAGACCTCCCATCTTGCCAATCTGGATTGCGGTCTCCGGGCTGATCGCAGAGTCCATCGCCGAACCCATCATTGGAAGCTCGAATTTGAAAGCGTCGAGCTGCCAGGAGATATCTACGTCGTCAGCGTCTCGGGTGCGACGTGACGGGACGATCGCGATGTCGTCGAATCCGTATGCCTGTCGTCCCGACTTGCCAATGCCAATGTCGATTTCCACTCAGATCCTCCAGCGCCTTGCTGAAGGGTAACAGTGCGTGGCGATGCGTCCTATGTAGGCTCCCGGCCGGTGGATGTCGCAAAAACCGCTGCCAGGTCATGGTCGATTGCCGACTTCATCTACGTATGGCTCGGCGGATTCTTCGGTGCGGGCTTGTTCTTCGTCATCGGTCTCCCTTTTGACAACGGCGACTGGGCCATCGTGCTTGCCCTTGCCGGCCAGTACATCGGGAACCTGGGTGTTCTCTGGATACTGAGGAAGCGGAAAGACAAAACAGGCCTCGGTTTCTCGGTCGATACCAGGGACACCTTCTACATCGGTCTCGGTTTGATCCTTCAACTCGGCCTGGCACTCCTCTTCCTTCCCCTGGCAGAATGGCTGTTCCCCGACGGGCGCCCACCCCAGCAAGTCGCCGAGGTGCTGGCCAACCTCGACTCGTCACTGCTGCTCAGGGTCTCGCTGATCATCGCCGCAGTCGTGCTGGCGCCGGTCACCGAGGAGCTCATTTTCAGAGGTGTCCTTCTCAAGGCGATTCAGCACCGAGGGCGGGTGTTCGCGATGGTGGTTTCTGCGACGGTCTTCTCGGCGGTTCACGTTCTTGGTCTGGACCCCGAGCGAATCCTCGCATCGGCCGTCGTTGTACTGCCACCGATCTTCATCCTCGGAGTCCTCCTTGCGTGGATCACCTTCCGAACAGGGCGTCTCGGTCCGGCGATCTTCATTCACTCGGGCTGGAACCTGTTGGCGGCACTGATCCTGCTGCTGCCTTCAGAGCTGTTGGAGAGTGCGGCCTAGTGCTTGATTGCCTTGATGATCGCCGAGTGCATGCCCTCGGCGACGCTGTGGGTGGGTTCGATTGAAATGTCCGAGAAGCCTGCTTTCGCCAGGCCGGTCTCATAGTCGGCGAAGCTCAGCGCCCCGGCGATGCATCCGACCCAGCTACCTCGCTCGAGTCGCTCGGCCTCCGACAACTCGTTGTCGGCGACCACGTCGGTAATGCCGATGCGACCACCCGACTTGAGCACCCGTTGGATCTCTGAGAAGACAGCCGGCTTGTCGGTCGACAGATTGATGACACAGTTCGATATGACCACATCCACCGCACCATCCTCGAGCGGGATGTCCTCGATGACCCCGTTGCGGAACTCGACGTTGGTTGCGCCGGCCTCGGCCTGATGCTCTCGAGCGAGCTCGAGCATCTCGTCGGTCATGTCGAGCCCGTAGGCAAACCCGGTTGGCCCAACCCGCTTGGCCGATAGCAAGACATCGATTCCCGCACCCGACCCAAGGTCGAGAACGGTTTCTCCCTGCTTCAACTCGGCCACTGCGGTCGGATTCCCGCACCCGAGAGAAGCCAGGACGGCCCCATCCGGGATCGTGGACAAGTCGTCAGATTGGTAGAGCCACCTACCGAAGTTGCCCGAGTCGGCAGTCTCGAGAGCCTCGGCCATGCTTGGTGCGCAACAGTCGGAGTCACAAGTCGAGGCCTCCGCGCTGCGAGCAGCGTCTGCATAGCGCTGCCGCACCTCTTCACGCAGGTCAGCAGTGGAATCAGTCATCTCGAAACCTCCAGTCGTATCGACATCTGTCGATACCAACTTACTCCTTTATATTGATGTATGTCAATACGGTGCACTCCCCCCCGGTGAGACAGCTACTCAGGGCGGTGGGATTCCGGATGTGGTGTAGATGTGGCCGAGGGGGCTGGTGAACTGGTGGTCGCCGCTGGGGAGTCGTAACGGTTTCCAGGGTGCCTGGTGTTTTGCCCGGTGGTGGTAGCGGCATAGAGGTGCCAGGTTGCAGTCGGTGGTGAGCCCACCGTCTTGGTAGGCGAGCGTGTGATCGATGTCACAGTCGGTTGCCGGCATTCGACATCCGGGGAAGACACAGGTCCGGTATCTTGTCTGGACTCTTCGTTTTTGAGCGGCGCAGGGTCTCCGAGTTGTGATTCCGTTGCCGATGACCTGGTTGGTTTCGGGGTCGACCACCGTCCACCGCCATTCGGCGTTGTCTTGTTCTTGGGCGACTTGACGGGCAATGTCGGCGACGACCGGGCCATAGCCAGCGATCTCTCCTGGAGTTTCGGATAGTCCGGTGAGTGTTTCGAGGTCGACAACTATGTCGACCACTGCCCTTTGGCCGGAAACGTTGAGGTCGACACCGGATAACAAGTCGAGAAACACGTCCGCTCTGATCTGGTCGATGGTGCGGGGGTCGCTTGAACGGTTGAGACCCCGTGCGATCTTGTTGATCCGTCTGGTGACGCCGGCAACCCGATCCGGAGCCAGTTTCAGTCCGAACAAACTGGCCGTCCCGTCGACATCAGCCTGAGAAACAATCCGACGCTCTTCGACAGCATTCTGATAACGGGTTTTCGCCCCGTCAGGATCGGTTTGAACACACAGCCGGCGGATACGAGCCGCCAACTGTCCGGTAGTCAGGTTTGGAGCACGGTCAACAATCCGGTCGACCACCCGTCGGGAAGCATCAGAACCGAGATCGTCGGTGCCGTCAACAATGATCCGAGCCCGCGGGATATCAATATCACCAGCATGCAAAAGTTCCCACACGGCTGGTAGACGGTGCCGGAGTTCAAGAGCAAATCCGAGCTGACTGTCGGCAGCCCTCCGGGTCAGTTTCAACGCGGTCGCGATCTCAACAGAGACAAACTCGACCTCCACAGGATCACGTACCACGTCGGCCCGGGGACCACCCGGAGGGCAGTAAGCCAGTTCGGCCATCACTCCAATCTTCTCTGCGGCGTAGTGGGCCTCGAGACGGGCGTTGGAGCGCATCACTCGAACCGCGTCATGACCATTCAACGCTGACCGGTCGATCCCGAACAGGATCGCCACCAGAAACAGACCGGGAGCAATGCTCTCCAAATCATTGGGAACAACCTGACGGTCGGACTCAACCCACTCCCGATGCAGCTTGGCGGTCAGTCGATAGAGCTTCTCGTCTTCATCCAACTCCTCCGCCAAGAGTTCGATCGAAGAATCATGATCGAACATATGTTCGACTATATGAGGGAAGATATCATCTGTCAAGGATCTTCAGAGAGTCTTGACAGACGTTATCAGCCGTAGGTGGCTCCGGTCCGTGCGTTGAACTCGTCGATCATCGAGTCCCACTGCTCGATCAGCGGATGCAGGCCCTTCCAGAACCTCTGGTCACGGCGAGCCTCGAAGTCTTCGAACTCAACGCCCTGCTGCTCCACCCACGTGTAGTAGCCGAGGTTGAAGATCCTTCGGCGGCCGACCTCACCCAACTCCAAGACGTGATCGGTGTCGGCTCCTTCGAGAAATCGTGCGTGAGATGCGGCAGCAGCCGAGGCGTCGAACTCCCCGCCGTGATCCCGCTGGACGAACTTGTCCATCTCTGATCTATACAGCTCCTGACCGTCCGTGGCCACGGTGACGATCACGTCCCCCGAGCCGTACCCGTGGTACTTGGCGACCTTTATCGAAGCGAGCAGATTGGCGATCGAACTGAGACCCAGATGGCGCAGGTTCTCGACCGTTTCTGGATCCACACCCTTGTCCACCAAGTGCTTCTTTCCGACGTCGGTGTTGAACAGCAAGAGGAGGGTGTCCGTGGCCTGGTCGCTGATTCCGACCACGTCGTCGGAGTTGGTGACGTTGTGAATCAGGGGAATGTGCTTGTCTCCGATGCCCTGGATGTTGTGCTCCCCATAGCCGTTGTAGAGCATCGTGGCGCACTCCAGCGCCTCCACCGGGACGATCCGACAGCCGTGCCGTTCCTTGAGATAATCACCGGCGCCGAGTGTCCCGGCCGATCCTGAAGCCGAGACAAAGGCGACGAGCCTTCCCCGACCGGCATCGTCGCAGATGTGCTCGAGGGCTCTCCCCGTCACTCGATAGTGCCCGAGATGGTTGGCGAACTCGGAGAACTGGTTGAGGATCACATTGGTGGAGTCCTTGGCCAGCTCGTTGCAGGCGTCGTAGATCTCCTTGACATTGGACTCCGTGCCGGTCGTGCGGATGATGTCCTCCGGCTCCCCGGTCCATTCGTCTAGCCAGTCAAATCGCTCCTGGCTCATGCCTTCGGGAAGGACCGCGACGCCACGGCAGCCCATGATTCGGCTGATGGCGACACCGCCCCGGGCGTAGTTGCCCGTTGAAGGCCATATTGCCCGGTGCGAAGTCGGATCAAACGCTCCTGTGACAATACGCGGGGCCAGGCAGGCGAAGGCAGCGAGGACCTTGTGGGCACGGATCATCGGAAAACGGTTGCCCAGAGCCATCAGGATCGTGGCATCGACACCAGTCAGCTCTCCGGTCAATTCCAGATACTCCGGCACGTCGACACGAGAATTCCTATCGCCTCCGTTGTACCAGTTCACTCGCCAGAGGTTCAGGGGATCGGGAGCATCCGGGCCCACCTGGTCGAGGGCACGGTGAACCGACGCCGGGGCAAGGGTTGGATCGGCCATCTCGGCAAACGTGGGAAACAGGATGTTCCGTTCCCTGAACCGGGCTACTGCGTTGTCCAACGCCTGCTCATCTTCAACATCGGAGAAGAGACTTGCTGAGAATGGCGGGTTGGTCATATGCCGGAGGAGGGTAACGATCCGGGGACGGTCACTGCCGGGTGAGCCGCTCGAAATCCTCTGGCGTGTTGACGTCGAGCGGGGCGATGGTGGCGACCCGAAACCGCACAACCTCGGGAGATTCGTCTTGCGCCAGCAATTTCCAGAGGAGTTTGGGTCCGCCGAGCTCGATGGCCTCTCTGAGCGCCTGTCGGGACAACAAAAACGGGTAGGCCACCCGGTCGTCGTACTGGGTCACTGCTGCCCACGGACGCTTGGTGTGCCACAGGTCGACGAGACCGTTGACAACCGCGGGGTCCACGCCTGGCTGGTCACTGACAAGCACGACCACGGCGTCGGCGTCGGGGACCGCACCAACGCCAACCTCGAGTGATGACATGTTCCCGGCCATTGGATCGGGGTTCCTGACTGAGGTGGCCCTCGCGAGTCGGAGCGCCGCCTCGACGCGGTCGCCATATGAACCGGTCACGACAACGATCTCATCGAGGCGGGATGCTTCCGCAACGTCTACGCACAACTGGACAAGGGGTTTGTCGCGATAACGGAGCAGCTGCTTTGGCTCACCCATGCGTTGCGCCGCTCCGGCCGCCAGGACCACACCGGCAACAACATCAGAGTCCAATTATGTCCTCTGGCCGGACGGGTGCGCGATGCAGCGCCTTTCCTGTCGCCGCGCGAATGGCAGCGACAACGGCGGGGGTGGAGCTGATTGTCGGCGGTTCGCCCGCCCCCTTGGCGCCAAATGGCCCCCAACTGTCGGGCTCTTCGATGATGCGGGCCTCCACCGGTGGGGCGTCGAGGAAGGTGGGCAACAGATAGTCCGTGAAGGTGGGGTTCTTGATAATCCCGTCGTCGATGACGAGTTCCTCCATCACCGCCAGACCGACACCCTGCATGATCCCGCCTTCGATCTGGCCGATGAGAGCCTGAGGATTGAGTGCCTTTCCGACGTCTTGGGCAGTGTCGACGCGTACCACCCTGACAAGACCCAATTCAGGGTCTACATCAACGACCGCGCGATGGGCAGCCACAGCAAAACCGGCGTGTACGTTGCCCTGACCGTTCTCGTCCGGCTCTTCGGTGGGTGGGTGTCGGAATCGCACCCAATGATCGACTGGGCCGTTAGAACAGACTTGTGCGATCGAGGCCACGAGATCGCCATTCCTGTAGACACCGTCACCTCGTAGCTCGTCGCCGGCGTGATCGGAGAGGATCTCGTCGCGAAGGCCGACGGCCGCGGCGTGTACAGCCCCTCCGGTCATCTGGGTCTGTCGCGAAGCAGAAGTCGATCCGGCCGAACCGATCGACGACGTGTCATTCCAGATCACCGCCACATTCTCAGTCTCCAGCACGGTCCGAACGATTTGCTGGCAAAGCGTGACAAGGCCCTGGCCTACTTCCATGGCCGCTGTGTGCACTTCGGCGCCAGATGACGTGAGCACAACTCGAGCCTCGGCAAAGTCGTCAAAAGCCTCCGAGAAGGCCACGTTCTTCAGACCCACCGCATATCCAACACCACGACGAACGGCTGAGAATGGAGTCGTGAGGCCGGTTCCTCCCGGCATATGGAGCGGGTCGTCATCGGCAAGGGGGTCCGGCATCGGAATGGAGTCGAGGGCATCAATGACCTCGAGTGTGGGGAGTGATCCGGGGATTATCTGACCCGACGTGTTCAACGGATCCCCGGCCACGAGGGCGTTGTGGCGGCGCAGCTCCAACGGGCTCATCCCGACGGTCTCGGCCAGCCGATCCATCTGGCTTTCGTAGGCAAAACAGGTCTGCACCGCGCCAAATCCACGCATGGCGCCGCACGGCGGGTTATTCGTCTTGACGACGGCTGCATCGACGAAGACGTTGTCGCACCTGTAGGGACCGACTGTGAAAAAGGCGGCGTTGGCGAGAACCGCAGAACTGGTGTGTGCGTATGCGCCACCATCCAGCAGGAGACGTGCCGAAACCTTGATGAGAGTGCCGTCTGTGGCTGCTTCGTGGCGATACCACATGCGCGAGGGATGACGTTTGACATGCCCGACGAACGACTCCGACCGATCGTAGACCATCTTCACCGGCAGCCCGGTTCGCTGGGCCAGCAGCGCGATGTGAATGTGGAGCGAGATGTCCTCGCGAGCGCCAAACGCACCCCCCATGCCCACCGGGTGACATCGCACCATGTCATCTGGCACACCCAAACAGGCGACGATCTGACGATGGTCCACATGGACCCATTGCGTGGTCACATGGAGGTCCAGCCCACCCTCACCGTCGGGGATTGCAATGCCGGCCTCGGGCCCGAGTGGTGCTTGATCTTGGGAAGCTGTCTCGTAGTAGCCCTCGATGACGATCTCGCCCTCAGCGTCCGGATCACCACGGCGGATCTTCATCTCCCGGAATACCGAGCCCTGTTCTTCGGCTGATTCGGGGTCGACGAGCGGGTCGAGGGGCTCCCACTCAATGACGATCGCATCGATGGCCTTTCGCGCCGTCTCCGGATCATCGGCGGCGACCACAGCGACTGCCTCGCCCCAAAACCGGGCCTCGCCATCGCAGAAGACAGGCTGGTCCTGGTGCTCCTGGCCAAATGTGAGAGCGCCCGGTACGTCTTCCTGACTGAGCACCGCGCGGACACCTGCCATGGCAAGTGCAGGCGAGGTGTCAAGAGTTACCAGACGCGCTCGAGCATGGGGACTGCGCAGAGTTGCCCCCCAGAGCATGCGATCCGCCACGAGATCGGAGGCATAGGCAAAGTTGCCGGTGACTTTTGGCACGCCGTCAGGCCTGGCAACGCTCTCACCCACACCATTGGCCACACGAGAATCCGTTCGCGTCGTCACGCGTTGCTCCCTGACAGCTTTTCGAAGGCCTCGATGATTCGGCCATAACCGGTGCATCTGCAGAGATTCCCCGACAATGCTTCGCGTATTTCGTCCTCCGACGGATTCGGGTTGTGCTCGAGCAGATGCGCACCCGTGACGACGATTCCAGGCGTGCAGAATCCACATTGCACCCCACCCTCGGCGACCATTGCTGTCTGAACCGAATGAAGCATGTCACCATCAGCCAGGCCTTCCACAGTGGTGATCTCTGTGCCCTCACAGTCGCCGATCATCACCAGACACGAGCAGACAAGGGCACCATTGAGGAGAACCGTGCAGGAGCCACACTCTCCCTGCTCACAAGCATTCTTGGAACCCGGCAAGTTGAGGTCGTCGCGAAGAACACGAAGAAGGCTCTCGAAGCCGGCAGCCGACGAGGTTCTCGACTCACCGTTGATCGAGCATGTGATGCTCATGCGGCAAGACACCTCCTTACCAGACGCTGAGCCAGCACTCCTGCTGCGTGACGGCGGTAGGCCTCCGTCGAACGATGATCGGTGATGGGACGAACCTCCAGAGAGACGAGTCGTCCAAACTCGGTGATGGCGGCGTCCGACGGGCTCGACTCCGAATTGAGCATCTCCTCTGCCTTGATTGCCCGAATCGGCGTGGGCGCCGACGATCCGAGCGCAATTCGGAACCCGGCATCAAAGCGCATCACAACGCAACACACGGTTGAGATGACCATCGCGTTGCGAACCCCGATTTTGGCGAACTCCTGGATCTTGGGCACCTCGTCGGGCAGGACGACGCCGGTGATCAGCTCGTCATCGGCAATCGACGTGCGCTTGACGCCCACGAAGAAGTCCTTCCAGGGCACCACACGCTTTCCGCGGTCACTCGAAACCAACTCGATGCCGGCATCGAGCACCGCTATCCAGGGCAGACCATCCCCGGCCGGGCTTGCCGTCCCGATGTTTCCGCCAATGGTGCCCGCAGCTCTTATCTGCGGTGATCCAACGGTGCGCGCCAGTTGAGCAAGCGCTCGATGTGAATGCTTTTCGAGCCGGGCCCACGTGACGCCTGCGCCTATGCGGTCGGCGCCGATGCCCCGGGTCTCTTCGACGTGGCGAAGGCCAATCACGGACATCGGTCGATAGTGGGCCAGATTGACCCCCACCATGAGATCGGTGCCGCCTGCCAGAAAAACGGCATCCGGTGCCGCGGCCTTTGCGGCAAGGGCTTCGTCGAGATCTCGGGGGGAGGCAAAGTCCATCGGGAGGAACTTATCCCAACAATTCCGCGGCTGCTCGGTTGTGCCGCTCGATGAGCCCGGAAAGCTCCACACCGGTCAGATTTCCGTCTTTGACGACCGCCCGGCCTTGTACGTAGTTGTGGTCGACGTTCGTAGGCGTCGCAAACAAGAGAGCCGCGAGGGGGTCGTGAAGCCCACCGGCATACTCGATGCGATCCATCGACACGGCAACGAAGTCGGCGCACTTTCCGGGCTCGAGCGACCCGACGTCATCCCTGCCAAGCACGGCGGCGCCACCTCGGGTTGCCATTCCCAGTGCTTCTCGAGCCGTGAGCAGCTCACCACCCCCCAGGGACAGAGCCGACGCCAGTCGCGCCAACAACATCGTCTGACGTGCCTCGCCCAGCAGGTGGTTCCCATCGTTGCTCGCCGACCCGTCGACGCCGATGCCCAAACGAACTCCAGCACTCAAGTACTTCCGCACCGGAGCGATGCCCGATGCAAGACGCATGTTGGAGGATGGGCAATGGGCGAGACCGGTGCCGCTCCTGGCCATACGACCGATCTCGGCGTCATTGATATAGATCCCGTGGGCAAACCAAACGTCATCACCGGCCCACCCGAGATCTTCCATCATCTCTACCGGTCGCATCCCGAAGGAATCAAGACAGAACTGCTCCTCGTCGAGCGTCTCCGCAAGATGGGTGTGAAGATGCACTCCATGATTCCGGGCCTGATCGGCCGCTTCGCGCATGAGGTCGGGGGTGACCGAGAATGGCGAACAGGGCGACGAGACCACACGAAACATGGCCCCGGGGTCGGGGTCGTGAAACTCATTGATCACCCTCTCGGTGTCCTCGAGGATCGAGTCTTCGTCTTCACAAACGGAATCGGGTGGCAACCCACCCTTCGACTCACCCAGGCTCATCGAGCCGCGTGACCCATGGAAACGAACTCCGATCGTCCCGGCGGCTTCGAACTGATCGTCGAGCCTGGAGCCGTTTGGAAACAGATACTGGTGATCAGATGAGGTCGTACACCCGCTCAGTGCGAGTTCAGCGAGAGCCACTTGGGTGGAGAGCCGCACATGCTCGGGGTTCATCTTCGCCCAGATGGGATAGAGCGTCCGCAGCCAGTCGAAAAGCCCGACGTCCTGGGCACCGGGGACCGCCCGGGTTAGCGTCTGATAGAAATGATGGTGGGTGTTGATCAGCCCCGGGATAACAACATGGCCCGAGAGGTCGAGCACCTCGTCGGCGGTCTCCGGAAGATCAGGACTCGAACCGACCTGCTCTATGAAGCCGTCAACGGCATACAGGCCGCCATTCTCGATTTCCGTCCCATCGTCATCCATTGTCGCCAGAACCAGAGCGTTCTTGACCAGAAGTGAAGCCACGCCGGCATCCTACGTGGCGCATAGCTCAGGTTTGCCCGACGAGTAGGATTTCGCCCGAGGCTGGATCCAGCCTCTGCATCCACCATGACCATCAGTGAGTACCACCGGCCTGCGACGCTCGAAGAGGCTCTCGCCCTCCTGGCCCGCACAGAGGTCAAGAGCGCCCCGTTGGGAGGCGGAACCCTTCTCAACGGCCTTCCCGACGATGAGCCGGAGGCGGTGGTGGATCTTCAATCGCTCGGACTCGACTCCACTTCCAAGGATGGAAATACGCTCATCATCGGCGCCATGACCACCCTCAACAGACTCACCGAGGACGACTCGGTGCCAGTCATGCTTCAGGAGCTCTCTCATCGCGAAGCTCCCAACACCATCCGCAATGCGGCGACAATCGGTGGAACAATCGGGGCCGGTGATCCGGAGAGCGGTTTGCTCGCCGGGCTCCTGGCCTACGACGCGCAGGTCACTGTCGTCAACCAGACAGGCTCCAGCCAGGTTCCACTCGGAGAATTGCTTGCAGACCCGTCTCACCTGGACGGCGGCGTCATCACCTCGGTTTCGGTTCCGACGGGTGGGGCCGGAGCCTACGAACACACCGCCCGCACGCCTGCCGACATCCCGATAGTGCTTATCGCTGGACACGCCGCCAGCTCCGGAGCAATCCGACTTGCCGCCACGGGTGTCGGTGAGGCACCGATCATCATCGACCCAGGTCAGATCGGTGCGCTCGAGCCTCAACCGGATTTCCGCGGCTCAGCCGACTATCGGCGACATCTGGCCGACGTTCTCAGCAAACGGGTCCTGAACCGATTGGAACCTGGAGGCAATCCTTGATCGTCAACATCACCGTCAACGGAGAACCTCTTGAATTCGAATGCGCTCCTCACGAATCGTTACGCACGGTCCTGAGACGAGAGGGCTATTACAGCGTGCGGTTCGGTTCGGCGACGGGCGAGACAGGCGCGGCCGCGGTGCTCGTGGATGGGCAACTCATCTCCGCCGACGTAATGCTCGCCGCCCAAGCGGACGGCCACGAGATCGAGACTGTCGAGGGTCTCGCCTCACCCCTGAGTCTCCATCCGATACAAGAGGCCTTCATCGCCACGGGCGCCATTCAGTCCGGGTACGCGACACCAGCGACGATCCTCGCCGCCAAGCAGCTCCTGGAAACCAATCCCGATCCCAGCGAAGAGGAGATCCGAGACGCCCTCTCCGGCATCCTCGATCGCGAGACCGGGTATCTGCGACCGGTTCTGGCAGTGCAGCGTGCCGCCGCCTTGCTGAAAGGCCAGAAAGTCGAAGAGATAGCCAAGGCGTTGATCAAGCCCCTCACCTACGACATCGACATCGACAATCTCACGGAGCCGGATCCTCTTCATCCGGTGCTTCCCAAAGTCGTTCCTCACCCTGAGGTGCCCGAGATGGCCGTCGTCGGGAAGCCCGAGCTGAAGGTCGACGCAGTGAAACTCGCCAAGGGCAACCCTGCCTTCGTGGACGACATCGAGATGCGGGGAATGCTCCACGCCAAGGTTTTGTACAGCCCACATGCCCACGCATGGATTGTTGCCATCGACGACAGCAAGGCCCGTGCGCTGCCCGGGGTCAGGGCCGTCTTACATCATGAGAACGTCGCCAGAGTTCGTTATGCGTCCGGGGGTCAGAGCTACCCAAACCCACTCCCCTACGACCAGGTGAGCTTTGACAACAAGGTGCGCTACGTCGGTGATCGTGTGGCCGCCGTCGCCGCGGACACAGTGGAAATCGCCGAAGAGGCGGTCAAGCTCATCGAGGTGAGCTATGACGTGTTACCGGCGGTGTTCGATGAGAACGATGCCACCCTCGATGGCGCCCCCGTCATCCATGACGAAGAGGACATGGAGGGAGCGCACGACGCCTCGCGCAACATCGTCCATCACCTATCCGCTGACGTCGGAGATGTCGACGAAGGTTTCGAGCATGCTGATCGTGTGTTCGAACGCACATTCCGGGTGCATCAGGTCCAGCAGACTCCGATTGAGCCACACATCGCCATCGCGTACTGGGACAGCGATGAGCGAATGGTGATCCGCACGTCCACGCAAGTCCCGTTCCACGTCAGACGCATGGTGGCGCCGCTTCTGGATCTCGACGTCAAGCGCATCCGCATCGTCAAACCCCGCATCGGTGGTGGATTCGGGGTGAAACAGGAGATGCTGATCGAGGACATCGTGGGTCATCTCACCAAAGCGACAGGGAGGCCCGTTCGCTACGAGCTCACTCGAGAGGAGGAGTTCGTTTCGAGTCGTACCCGCCATCCGCAGACGATCACATACCGGACCGGAGTCGACGAGTCCGGACGGCTTGTCGCACAAGAGATGAAAGTCCTGGCCAACACGGGCCCCTATGGCACCCACGGGCTCACCGTGCAAATGGTCAGTGGTTTGCGGGGCCTCAGCTCGTACAAGGCAAGAAACAAGCGGTTCCGCTGCGATGTCGTCTACACCAA
>JAZFTT010000147.1:0-6392 GCA_036446835.1 Acidimicrobiia bacterium | reverse complement strand
AAGGTGATTACTGGCACCCGTCCCGGTCTGCTCGGTTGTGTGGCTGCGGGCCTACTCGACTTCGGAGACCGGCTGGGATCGGCATCCGAAGGGATCGTGGGTCCCACACAGTGGGTCTCCTCACAAACCACTCCTGAGGTTGGTCCGGCTGCATCCGATTTCACGTTTCGCTACCAGCGAACATACGGGGAGAAGCCCGGGTATACGGCGGCTCAGGCGGCCGCAGCCGGGTTTCTCTCCGCCGAAGCGAACCGACGAGGCTACGACCACGATCGAGTGAGACAGTGGCGAACCACGACGCTGCTCGGGACCTTCGCCCTCGACGAGTCATGGCGGCAAGTCGGACACACGCCCATCACTATCGAATGGCGAAACGGACGGCAGGTACGTGCCAGACGACGCCATTAGAGGAATCTGTAGGCTGAACTTCCAACGGTGAAGCTCGAGTGGAGGTCGTCGATGTCCGATGAGATACAGGTTTGTCCCGCGTCTGAGCTGACCTCTGGGGTGGTAGTCGGTGCCGGTCCTTGGGCGGTTGGAAATGCTGACGGCAAGTATTTCGCGGTTTCTCGACGTTGTCGTCACCTTTACGCCGACCTCGCCGATGGCACCATCGACGATGACGGTTGTCTGACCTGTCCCTGGCATGGGTCAAAGTACGACGTTACGAGCGGGCGGATGGTTCTGGGACCCCAGGGCGGGTACGCCAAGATCCCCGGTCTCGCGGTTGCCTACAAGATGATCACCCGCATACTGCCGCTGCGCCGCGGTCGAGTCGTCCGCCGTGACGAGGTCATCTACGTCGAATAGACCTCGCCAAGTCCCTAGGCCAATAAAGGTCGCAGGACCCCACGTGTTACAACCATTTCCTCGTTACGGGCCAGCGCACCTCGACCCGGACCCGCCCATAACAACCGGCAATACGCATCCCTCACCGGCCACGCATAAGTGCCTGTACGCACATACCTAGGTGCGAGTGGACGGACCTTCTTCATGGGGCCCCCTGCGACGGTTCAGGGCCTTCCGGAGATTCCACAGCATAAAGAAGGTGAATCCACCGACCATCATTGCTCCCTGGAGGAACACAAGGGCCATGACAACGTAGTTGCCTTCCCAGTCGCCTGGCGAACCGATGATCAGAGTGATGAGAACTATTCCGAGCAGTCCGCTGACCCAGAAAAGCGTTCGTGTAGACGGATTGAAATCCCGTGGCGATTGCCTCATTACAGGCTCCAGCCTACGCAAATGGACCGCATGACACTTTCAATGTTGTCTGCGGGCCTCGTTGCGACCGCCCATACCAACCGGCATTATGTACTGTTTGACTGGCGTTCGAGATCCCCACCAATCAGGAGTCACATCAGCAGGAAGTTGCTGTCCTTGTCGATCTGACACGTCCTAATTCTTCTTGGGATTTCAGTCGAGCTTGAGTGGGTGCTTCAGGCGCGTGCCTCGAGGATTGAAATGATCTCCGCTTCTACGTCGGCTCCGGATGCTGTCTGGACGAGAAGGTCTGCGATGATGCGATCATCCGGAGGGAGAATCTGTCCTCCATCGACGCCGTTGCTGTCAAGTAGCCAGCGTGCGAGGAGTATTGCTGTTCTCTTGTTGCCCACCGCGAATCCTTGGGCCAGCGTGACTCGATAGGCGAGAACTCCAGCTGCCACCAGCGGAGTCTCGAGATTATCAAAACTGGTGAGCGCCCGCTCGACTCGATCTAAGTCGTCGGAGCGTCGAACCACTCGTCATCCTCGCGAACCCTCTTGTTGAATTCAATGGCGAGTCTGAGAGTTGGCAGGACTGGCTCAACGACGCGGCAGCGCCGTTGTGGCCATCGACAGCTAGTTATCAGGACTGTGAGCTCGTCTATCAACACCCGGCGCTGGAAGTCCGCTCGCCCAGCCCAGACGTCATATTTGTTATGAAGCTCTATCGCGCAGATCCTCAGGACCGAGAAGACCTCGTGATTCTCTGGCCGCTTTGTGCTTTCAGCGGAGCCGACGATGCCGCCCGCGCGTTCCGGTTGGCTTATCCACACGCTCCCGAGGATGAGTACTTGGCGGACTACATAGCTGACGTCGCACACGACGCGATGCACTAGCACCGATCTGATCTCGCCCACTCATCCGCTCTTGGCCATCATCTTCAACGCTTAGTCCCGCGCTTCTACGTTCGGTGTCCCTGGTCTTGGGTTGGCTCTCTGCCTGGCCGTTATCGAAAGAGGGCGATTGTTGGCGATTGCGCGTACTCGACGCATTTCACCGTTTGACCCTCGCTTGACCCCGCCAACTCCACCGTCCCAAATCCTCAACAACGACAGGCCTCCCCGCCTCAACACGTCCTATTTCTTCTCCGAGTTGTGGAGATTGGAACAGTCTCAACCTTCGACGGGACGCGCGGCGATGAAGTCGACCTCGATCCGCCATTCAGGGCCCGCCAGCCCGACCACATACATGAGCGTCGAGGCCGGCCGGTGATCACCAAGTACCTCTGTGCGAACGGCGCTGGCCCCGTCGCGGTCGGCCGGGTCCAACAGCAGCATGTTGAGTTGCACGATGTCGGTGATCTCCATCCCGGCCGAGGCAAGGACTTCGGTGATGTTGTGCCAGACAAGCCTCGCTTGCTCCTCGATGCCCTCGCCCACGGTTCCATCAGGGCTGACGCCGACTTGCCCCGCTCCGAACAGGAACCGGACTGGCTCGTCGATCTCAACACCATGGGTGTATGTAGCAAACGGTGCGACGACGGTGGCTGGATTGTGTCTTTTCACTGTGTCTCCTCGGCTGCGTGACTAGTTGACGCTATCTCATTCACCGTCGTTCCCGGCCGTTGACTGACGTGATTGAACCTCTGCGAGTCGCGATCGTCGTGGATTCGGTCGGAGTGCTGTCGCCCGCCATGCTGCGTCAACTCGGGCGCGATCGCGGCCGAGACTCCTGATACCGTCCACGACCCGGACATGACGGCACTTCTGTCCGGTTTGACACGAACACCGGAATCGCGTGCGCTCGAGCCGGCGTCAAGACCCTTTGGACCGTCGGCTGATTCTCGATGACACGGTCCGAATCCATTGAGTTCCTTCCTCCCGTGGCTCGGAACTCAGAACGCAGAGGTATGCCGCCAGTCGGCTAGTCGGGCCATGTCCGACCTTCCGGGAAGAAGTTGAGATAGTCACTGCTAAATGAGGTGAAACCAGGAAGCCGGCCGAGATTCTGCTCGGCCAGTGGACCCGATAGCCCTAATCCGAGGAACGGGTCGAACACGGTCCCCGAGTTCGTGTCGACCAGCCCCTCGTCGGTCAGTTCCAATTCCGCCACCGACGAGTCGAGTTGTCTACTGAAGACCGCCCAGCGTTGGTTGTTGGCGGGATCTATCACCACCGCAATATCCACGTCGGCCACCGTGTCATTGATCACCCCGACTTCGCGTAGTGGCCGAACCAAATAGGCCGCCGAATCGGTGCCGAGGGCGACCACAATTGCCATCTGCTCGAGATCAAAGTGAGTGGACCTGCCAGGAACATCCAGCGCCAGTGTCCCTGGGTGGCTGTCGAGCCAGGCGTCCCATTTTGTCAACGTCACTGGATACGGTTCGAGACGCTGCCCCTTGCGAGGTCCGGCGATCGCCTCACCGAGCGGCTGGCTCCATATCGAACCTGTGTCATGATCCCACCAGGTCATCGCGTTACCCCACAACGCACCCTGGTTGCCCAGCACCAGGAGTTTTCCGTCCAGTTCTCGACGATGGACCATCGCCGTACCGCAGAGCGGTCACCAGCTGACGAGGATCGGTATCCCCTCGATGTCATCGATGACCATCTCCCGATAATTGAGGTGGGAAACGGGGTATGCCTTTGCTTCTTCGACACCCGCCACCCCGATCACATCCGTGTTGTCAGGCCAGTCGACCTCACCGGCGTCGACAAATACAGGGTTGTAGACAGGATGAATCATGTCCCGGCCTAGCAGCTGGCGGTATCCCTCCGGGAGCGGCTCGTCGGCAAGCGCCGGGTCGTACACATCACGAGGATTGGGCACTTCCACCTGGGCCGCTGAAGGCACAGGGTCGGCGGGCGGCCGGTCACTGAAGGCGAACAGAGCCACCGCCACGACCACGATCAGGACGACGCTGCCTATACGCCACAGGGTCTTCGTTTGCGCCCGCTGCCGGCTTTCGTCCATGACTCTCCCTAACGCCAACCTCGTAAACCAGGTTCGTCAGGTTTCTCTTCCCCGACCATCGCGTGGGAAGGGCTCAACCAAGCAGGTCGGCCTTTACCGTCTCCCATTGCTGGTCGCCGAGTTCCCGTTGTGTCGCTGGTTGCGAGCACCGAGAACGATGCGGACAGTTCCGGTCTTGACCTTCCCGATCGAAGGGTCATCGTCTGCCATTCAGCCAACCTTGCGGAAGGGAAACCGGCAAGACTCCTTTTCCCCTACCCACAAATAACGGCAGCACCTAATGGGCGAATGAAATCCCCAAGCTCAACGCTCAACGCTCAACAGCGTCATGCGCGAGATAGATCGTCGCCACGAGAGCCACGATCAGAATGAGTAGTCCGATGATCGGTTCGACGAACAACATCGCTAGCCCGATCCCCCATCCAATGGCTCTCGCAGCCTTTATCAGTCCCACGAAGTTGAACCTACTTGGCGGAACGGAGCTGAATCGGTGACAGGCTGCTGACCCGATCAGCCCCCAGCCGATTATGACTGCAAACCTGGCGGAGGCAGCTTGCATTAGGTTGCGCTTAGCGGAAATGAAGAGTGACGGCACCGGCTCCCTGACCGCGTTACCAGCCTGATCAGCAAAGGCTTCCAGCCTCTTCAACTGTTCAGGGGTGAATACCCCCTTCTCTTCACTGTCGACACCGATCGCTCCGACGACTCGGCCATCAGCTCGGATGGCAGCAGTCATGTTGGATTTGATTCGTTCCGTTTTCCCACCAAGGTCGTGCTCTTAGACGAGTTCTCCAACCCCACCCAACTCGCCCCTGGGGTTAGCAGAGTGTGCCATGTGTATATTTCGATGCTCCCTCTCGACGAGGTCGAGCGGGGACGCATCGTCAGTGGAATGGCCGAACGCCGATGACGGGCTCGCTTGTGCCACCTGCAATGAAAGGCGGACATGACCAAGATGTTCGTGCCACAAGCAACACCCCCTGTTGCTCTTGCTGATCATGGATTATCACGTGTTGACGGCTGTTGATCACCTCGTCGTTGGCGTTGCGGATGTAGCTCAGGCCGTCGAGACCTACCGGAATCTTGGCTTCACAGTCACACATGGTGGGAACGCCGAGGGTGCGGGCCGTCAGGCCGGGTATGCGGTGTTTGGCGACTTCTACATCGAGTTTCGGGGAACGGAGGATTCTCCGCGGGTACTCAAGGAAGCTTCCTCAGGGCGTGAGCTGGGTGAAGCCAAAGGAATCCACGGAATCGTTTTCAGGAGTGACAATCTCGATGCTGAGGTGGCCCGGCTGAAATCAAATGGCTTCCACGTGTCGGATCCCGTCGACGATCCCCTCGATGGGCGCGAAGGCTCACTGTCGAGGCGTACAGCTGCAGTGGACTCACACATTCCTGTTGGTCTTGTCGAGCATCATCACGGAGCCGCTGAACGCTCGGCATTCGTTGGTGGCGCCACCGCCCATCCCAATACCGCCACAGTCCTCGAGCGAATCTACCTTGCTGTGGGGTCGATGGACCGAGAGTTGGAAAGGTTCGAACAACTGCTAGGTGTGCCCGCTCCTGAGCCGGAGATGGGCACTGTCATCATGTCACTGATGAGCGTGTTCTACGTCGGTGATGTCGGCATAGCTGTGGCGGAGCCCAGGGGTCCCGGTCCGACTGCCAGCGCGCTGAGTACCAACGGGCCAGGGCTATTCCAGGTTCTCTTCCGTGCCGAGCACCTGGACAGGGCCGCGGAATTGATAGTTGAAAATGGGGTGCCGCCACCGACACGGGGAACACGACTCAGTGGGGAGAGGGCGCTGTTGGTCGAGCCCGCACACGCCTGCAACCTGTTTGTGGCGCTCGCCGGTCAGCCCTAGAGCTTGGGTAGGACTATTCCGCCTGTTCCCGACGAGATGCTGCGTCGACCCGGCTCCAAGGTCCACAAGAAAGTGCACGGAGGCGAGATACTCGGCCGAGTTGCGCAAATCCGAGAGGGACTCGAATGGGCTAGCGGCACCCGGACAATACCAGCGGTTTCTCCGCGAACGCGTCCTACGTCGCCCTCTCGGAAGATGAGAAGGTTTCACGTGGTCAGGAAGCTCTGGTCGGGTTACCTATCCAGGACGTGCTGCGAGTCTACGGCCGCACATTTTTCAGGGTCAACTCCTGGACAGGCCAGACGATCACGTCCTTTGCGAGAGTGGGGATGACAGCCCGTGT
>JAZFTT010000146.1:0-4922 GCA_036446835.1 Acidimicrobiia bacterium | reverse complement strand
GATGGTTGACTCTTTGTCCATCTGAGGCGCGATTTCGATGTCATCCCGGGCGCTGCCCATTGCCTTGAACAAGTACGAATCGACGAAATCTCGGTCCATACCGGGAAGTGCGCGTATGTCGACCGACGCTTTGGCCCCGTCGGCGATGATGTTGGCCTTCATACCGGCGTCCAACATGTTGGGTGACACCGTCAGATGGGTGACAGCGTGCACGTATCTCGCAAAAAGCGGGTCGGTCGCCGCCAGTCTGTCAATCGCCTCGTCCACTCGATCGGGATCGGTGAGAGCTTCCTTCAGATCATCTTCCAACGCCAGCGCGTTCAAGAAGCTCACCCACTCCGGGCTGATCGACACCGGAGTATCCGATTCGAAGATGCCGTGGAGAGCCTCGACCATTTTTCGCAACGCGTTGTCCGATTGGTATGGCGCAGAGCCATGTCCGGGGGTGCCCGTAGCCGTCAATGTCGACCAGAAGGCCCCCTTCTCCCCGATGGCCACCGGGACGAGCGGCTCTGCGGCAGAGGACGGGGGTGGATAGGCGACTTCGGTCAGCAAGTAGTCGGCCCGGACCAGGTCCCAGCGCTCCTCGACCAGGGCCGAGGCTCCGAATCTTCCCCCACCTTCCTCATCTGCCACTGCGATGAAGAGAAGGTCGCCTCTCGGCTGGATTTCGCCTGTCAAATAGGGACGTGCGGCAGCAGACATGGCAGCGGTGACGTTGAGCATGTCGATCGCTCCTCGGCCATATACGAAGCCGTCGATGATCTCACCGCCAAAGGGATCCTGGCTCCATCCGCTGGGTTCGACAGGCACAACATCGAGGTGTGGCACGAACGCCAGCGATGGGGCGTCGGGGTCGGTTCCGCTGACTCTATAGATCAGCGATTGACGTCCCGGGGCGGGCTCGAAGATCTCCCCTGCGACTCCGAAGTACTCCAAGAGCGTCTCCACGGAGCGGTGCTCGTGCCCGGAATCCCGTGTTCCGTCGTTCACACAAGCGTTCTGGATCAGAGTCTGCAGGAGCGAGATGACTTGTGAGCTCATTGCCTCAATTCCTCAATCAGGTCGTGCATGGTCGGTGTTAGCGGATAGGAGTCCACCATGTCCAATTCCACCCATTCAGCCTCATCCGCATCATCGGACGCGGCCAGATAGCCGCCCGTCGCAGTCGCGTAGAAGTCGATCAGGACGATGTGATGTGTGTCGGTGAGGTGCTCTCCAACCCAGGCGACTTCTCCGACGTCGACGTCCAAACCGGTCTCTTCGAACGCCTCTCGCCGCGCCGCTGCCTTGAGGGTCTCGCCGATGCGCACTTTCCCTCCCGGGACTGCCCAAAGGCCCTTTCCGGGCTCGTTTCCCCGCTTTATCAACAGGAGACGCCCGTTTTCGATGATGACGACGCCAACTCCGATGAGCGGAGCCTCATTCACGGTTGTCGTCGTGATGCATCACGATTGACCTGGCGCTGAATCCGCCCGCCTCGAAGAAGTTCTTGGCGAGACGATGACCGGGGAGAACATGAGCGTCGAACTTGGTGATCCCCCGTTTGCGGAGCATTTCGATGGCCATGTCTCTCATCCCCTCGCCCACGGCGACCTCTCTCGCTTCATGGTCCACGAAGATCAGACGTATCGCGCCGATCCTCTCGTCCCCGGCCTGACACAATAGGGTCTCCACCCGAGCCAACAGGAATCCGAGAGGAACGTCATCGATTCCTCCGATCAAGACGATGACATCGGGATGGCGGAGCGCTTCAGCAAACGACTCATCGACCGGCTCGGCAAGCCCATCGGCCAGGGGCCACATTGGGTGAAGACCTACCATCTCTTCCTCGAGCGATCTGTAGAGACTGACAAGGACGTTGATGTCGTCTGGCGATGCTTCCCTTGCCGCGACTCTCATGTACGGATAAACGGTAGTGCCCGCCAGAACCGTCCCAGCCCCCAGATCGTCACGAGCCATATGGCCTCGACGACGATTCTCAGGCCCATCTTGGACGTCCCCCGCGTTCGATCCTTGAAGCTGATCGGCACCTCGACGATTGTCAGACCGAGTTGGTGTGCCCGCCAGGCCATCTCCACCTGAAAGCCATAACCCGATGCCTCAGCGTCCCGATATGGCAGACGGGTCAGGGCTGCGCGGGTATAAGCCCTGAAACCGGCGGTTGCGTCATGAATCGGCGTGCCCAACATCACCCTCGCGTAGAGATTTCCTGCCCGGGAGATGAAGCGCCGATGAGCCGGCCAATCGGGGGTCGAGCCTCCGGGCACATAACGGGAGCCAATCGCCAGCTCGGCGCCCTCTTCGATTGCGGCGACCAGTCGAGGGAGGTCAGCCGGATCATGACTGAAGTCGGCGTCCATCTCGATGACCACATCAGTGTCGCCCTCGAGGAGATGATCAAACGCAGCGGCGTAGGCGGGACCGAGTCCCTCTTTTGCGGTGCGATGCAGAACGGATATCAGATGGTTGTCCCGGCTCAACCCGTCGGCAATCTCACCCGTTCCATCGGGGGAGGCATCGTCGACCACGAGAACTTCGTAGCCGAGGTCGGTGACGGCTTGGGTCAGATCGGCAAGATTCTCGCGCTCGTTGTAGGTGGGTACGACGACCGTGACCCGTTCAGGCAACACAGTCCTGGCAGATCATCTTGCGCTTGTTGGCCATCTGGCTAATCCGCTTGACCATGAAGCACGACTGGCACACAAACTCGTCCGCCTTCTGACCCTTGGCGTCGACATTCATCGTCAACTCCTCACGTCGCATGGCCCGAAGCTCTTTGACCTCATCGACGAGTAACGCCTCGCTCTCCTCGTCCTCGGTCAGCTTCAACTCCTCGGACTCCAGTTCTTCGAGGGCTTCGGCCGTTTCCTCGTCGTGGCTGTCGTCGGACTCCTCGTCGTCGTCGTCGTCGTCGACATCGTCCAAAGTGGCCTCGTCCTCGAAAGCGTCATCATCGAGCTCGCCATCTTCAGATTCGACCTCATCGGCGTCTTTGAGCTCCTCGATGTCGGAGGATTTCTCTTTTGTGATGTCCGCGGTTTTCTTTTTTGCCATTTCCATGCGGGGGTCGGTCCCGACGGCGCGGGAGTATAAGACAAGCTCGATCAGATTTTGAGGTGTATCGCGGCGGGAACAACCCGACCCGAGACTGTCGTATTCCCGACCAGGTCACCATCTGCTTCCAGAGGCCACCTCGGCTCGGTCTCGATTCTGAACTCAGCGGCCGTGAAGCGTCGAACGGAGGGGTCCCCAAGATGGGTTCCCTTGATCACTTTCGGCACGATGGCAGGCGCCCGGGCCTTGCTGGCGCTGATTATCTGAATGTCGAGAATGCCGTCGACCAAGGTGGCCTTGGGTGCCACGTTCCATCCGCCTGCGAAGAATTGGGCGTTGGCCATTATCACCGCAAGGGCCTCCGATTCATAAGTGCGACGCTCTGTTGTGACAGTCACATTCGCCATTGGAAACCTGGGCAGACGAATTCCGAACGCCAGTGGATACCGGAGTACACCCAGTTTGCGACTGATCTTGGGTGCCGTCTCGGCGGCTGCGGCGCCCGCCCCGACCTGGGCGACGTTGACGAAATATCGCCGACCCCAGGCGCCCTCCAGCGTCACCACGTCGATGGCGTACGTCTCTTCAGTGGCAAGGTGGTTGGCCGCCGCCCCCAACTCCTGAGGAAGCCCAAAAGTGCGAAGCAGGTCGCAGCCAGTGCCGACCGGAAGAACCCCAATGGTGGGGGGACCATCGAGATCGAGGTTCAGGAGGACATTCACGGCCAAATTGACTGTGCCGTCACCTCCAACCAGGGCAAAGTGGGTCCTCCCCTCGGAGGCGGCAGTTTTCAGGACCTCTTCCGTTTCGGCCCGGGACTCGGGCACCACCATGTCGGCGTCGACTGAGGCGGCTTTCAAGACCTCCTGTATCTGCCCGACTCGAACCGCCTTGCGACCGGCCGCCTTGTTCACGATCACGAGCCATCTGTGCATCACCCAACTCCTTGGGCCGCTACGACTCCCCGGTCCACGGAGACGAGCGCGATGATGGCCTCTTCGCGAAGCTCGGAAACTCCATCTCTGATCTGGCGGAGCAAATCCGCCAGTTGGCGGGAGACACGCACGAAATCGCCCGGGGCCATGCCATGTGTTGGAAGGTCATCGAAAGCCATCTCGCTCGCCCAAAGATAGGCAAGGTTGCCAAACCCGGGGTCCGGGTGTCTGGTTGGCGAAAGTCGCAGAGCCCGCTCGCTCTTGTTGAGGTCCTTCCAGAGCGTCTCGACGTCTGACCATCGGCCAACCAGCTCCTGGGTGGGCCACTCGGGAACCGATGCCTGATTGGACCGTGGCTCGTATACGAACGCCGACAGTAGGGACGCAAGCTCGGGGGGCTCGAGCCCGTTGAGAAAACCCCTCTCCACTGTCTCGGCCAGAAGCAGATCGGTCTCGTTGTAGATCTTCCGCAGCCGTTCTCCTCTTCCTGTCAGAGACCAGCCCTCGGTGTAGTCGAGTTCTTCGAGGAGCTGGCGGATCGCTCCGAACTCTTCGACCAGTCCGAACCCCGAACTTCGCCGCAACGCCCTGTGCTGGCTGAGACAGCGTCTGATTCGATTTGAGCGTCTCATCGCAGCCAGATGATGGGCCGCGTCGGGACATTCAGCTACGGGGTGTTCGATCAACATCCTTTTCTGTGGCGATCGGTCAGAGGTCACTGGCGGGACTCTTCTCAGGCGTCTCAGTACTTCCTGCACGAACCGTCGGTCACGAGGCCTGAATGGCGTCGGCAGATTGAGCTTGCCCGCCCGGCGACTGGCACTCGGGATCTCCCGGGAGCCAACCGTTGAGACCCGACCCGAGGTGGAGAGAACCAGATAACGGGCACTGCCATTCTTTCGCGCAAGTCTCTTGAGCACCGCGTAGCGG
>JAZFTT010000145.1:0-15127 GCA_036446835.1 Acidimicrobiia bacterium | reverse complement strand
CTGAGACGACAACCACCACGGTGCCTGAGACGACTACCACCACGGTGCCTGAGACGACTACCACCACGGTGCCTGAGACGACTACCACCACGGTGCCTGAGACGACTACCACCACGGTGCCTGAGACGACTACCACCACCGTGCCTGAGACGACTACGACCACCGAAGGAGCCGAGGTCTCGCCAACTTCGATCGTGGCTTCGACGGAGGAGACGTTGCCGTTCACCGGCGCCGAGAGCGGGCCAGCGGCTGCGTTGGCCATGGTGCTGATGGCCGGTGGCGCCCTGGCACTAGTCGGAGCAAAGTCTGTTCGTGCGGACACGGATGAGTAGGGACAGGTAGACAGCAACTCAAAACGGATCCGCTGAGCAATCGAAGGCCCCGGGGTTAACCTCCCGGGGCCTTCTCATGGACTACCAGCAAGCTGTCGCATATCTCGATCGTCACATACGTCTCGGCGGCAAGCCTGGCCTGGACCGAATGAACGATCTCCTCGATCACATGGGCAGACCCGATGAGGGCTACCCCATAATCCATGTCGCCGGGACCAACGGGAAGACCTCGACCTCCCGTCTTGCCACATTGATCCTCGTTGCTCATGGTTTGACCACCGGCACTCACACCTCACCACATCTCCAGAAGGTCGAGGAGCGATTGGCCATCAACGGCAGATTTGCCACTACCGACGAGTTCGCCCTGGCCATGTCAGACGTAGCCGCCTTCGCCGACCTACGGGAAGCACGAGGCAGCGAGCCGAACACGTATTTCGAATTGACCACTGCTTGCGCTTTCGCCTTTTTCGCGGACCAGGCGGTGAACGCCGCTGTCCTCGAGGTCGGACTGGGTGGCCGGCTCGACGCAACCAACGTCGTCGATGCCGAGGTTTGCGTGGTGACCTCGATAGGCGTTGACCACACCGAGTATCTCGGCGAGGACATTGCATCGATCGCCGCAGAGAAGGTGGCCATCGCCGGCCCAAACTCGGTACTCGTGACTGGCCCTCTTCCGGACGCCGCCCTGGATGTGGCGAACGACAAGAGCCGTGAGCTGGGCATCCAGCATCGGAGGTTCGGAGTCGACTATTCCCTCGGTGAGAGCCAGCGAGGGGTTGGCGGTTGGCTGGCGACGATTCACGGCGCCGAGGAGGATTATGAGGAGGTCTTCCTGCCCCTCCATGGGAGGTTTCAGCTCATCAACCTGACCATGGCTGTTGCCGCAGCCGAGGCGATGCTGGGCGGCAAACTCGACTCCGAGGCCGTTCAGAGTTCCGCCGCCGCCGCAACCATGCCAGGACGCATGGAGCCACTGTCCGCCTCTCCACTTGTCTTGGTGGACGGCGCCCACAACGCAGACGGCGTCTTCACTCTCGTTGAGTCGCTTCTCGAGGAGTTCCCGACAACCCGGTGGCAACTCCTTTTCGGTGTGATGGGTGACAAGAACGTCGAGTTGATGATCGAACGACTCGAGCCGGTCCTTGACGGCGTCATCACAACTGCGGTCGACGACAGGCGAGCCGTTGATCCTCTCGGTCTCGCCGACCGTGCAGCGAAGGTTCTCGACATCTCCGTTCTGGCCGGCGACACAGTGGAGGAGGCATTGAACATGGCGCAGGCGGAGGCTGGTTCCGACGGAGCGGTTCTGGTGACCGGTTCTCTTTACCTGGTGGGAGCGGTGAGGGATCTTCTCGCCGGGTGACTTCGCCCAATCGGCTTCGTCCGGATAGCGTTATCACGGTATGCCAGTTGAACACACCTTCACAATGATCAAGCCCGACGGTTTTGAGCGAGGTCTGGTGGGCGAGATAATCTCCCGGTTCGAGGACAAGGGTCTCAATCTGGAGAGGATCCGCAGGCTCACGATCGACGAGGACCTTGCCAGACTTCACTATGCCGAGCACGTGGAGAGGCCTTTTTTCCCGGAGTTGATCGAGTTCATCACATCGGGCCCGGTGGTGGCCATGGAATGGTCGGGAGAATCGGCGATCTCGGTCTGCCGGACCTTGATGGGCGCCACCGATCCGAAGGATGCGGCTTCCGGAACCATCCGAGGTGACTACGGAACAGTGGTGACCAACAATCTGGTTCACGGATCGGACGGCCCGGAGAGCGCCGCCCGGGAGTTGGAGATCTTCTTCGGCTGAGCCCGGGAGCTCTTTATGGCACAAGTCGGGGAGCGCACCTACAATTCCTGGATCTGCCCCGGGAGCTTCCCCAGCTATGGCTGAAACTCTTTTTTCTTTTGCCGGCCAGGACATGGCCATCGACCTCGGTACTGCCAACACGCTCGTCTACGTGCGCGGGGGTGGCATCGTGCTCAATGAGCCGTCCGTCGTCGCTATCGATTCGACAAACAACAAGCCGCTGGCCGTAGGCATGGAAGCGAAGCGGATGATTGGCCGGACTCCGTCCCACATCACCGCAATCCGCCCCCTTCGCAATGGCGTCATTGCCGACTTCGACATCACCGAGAAGATGCTGCGCTATTTCATACAGAAGGTGCACAAGCGCAAGTGGGCCCGTCCCCGAATAGTCGTCTGCGTCCCGTCCGGGATAACTCCTGTCGAGCGTCGTGCTGTCGAGGAAGCGGCCTACCACGCTGGTGCCCGTCGGGCATACACGATTGAGGAACCGATGGCCGCTGCCATCGGGTCGGGGCTCCCGATTGGCGAGCCGTCGGGGTCGATGATCGTCGATATCGGTGGTGGAACCACAGAGGTTGCGGTCATCTCGCTCGGTGGGATAGTTGTATCTCGATCGATTCGGGTCGCCGGCGACGAAATCGACACCGCGATCATCGACTGGATCAAGAAAGAGCACAACGTCCTCATCGGTGAGAGAACAGCCGAGCAGCTCAAGCTCGCAGTTGGCTCGGCATGGCCGTACGCGGACGAGCCTTCGGCCGAAGTCAGGGGTCGCGATCTGGTCACAGGTCTTCCCAAAACGATTCTTCTGTCCAGCCCCGAGATCAGAGAGGCCATCGAGGAGCCCACTCAGGCAGTCGTGGACGCGGTCAAATACACACTTGACAAGACGCCTCCCGAATTGGCGGCGGATATCGTGGAGCGTGGAATCGTGCTCACTGGCGGAGGAGCACTTTTGGTTGGGATAGACCATCGTCTGGCCCATGAGACGGGGATGCCCATTGTGACTGCGGCCAAGCCGCTGCAGTCGGTGGTGCTTGGCTCAGGGAAGTGCCTGGAGGAGTTCGACGCGCTGCATTCGGTGCTGGCGTCGTCGGCCAGGCCATGATTCCCTACCACCGTCTCTTTCTATGGTGAATAGAGAGCCCCGCGGCCACACACTCCCGCTCCTTGTAACCCTGATCATCCTTGGGGTGCTTCTGATGACCTTCGACGTTCGGCTTCAAGGTGGTGGCGTGGTCGGTGTGCTTCGGACAGGCACCCAGACGATTATCGCTCCGGTGCAACAGGCCGCTTCCTATGCCGTGAACCCGGTTGCCGACATGATCGACTCGCTGTCGAATCTTTCGAATCTCCGTGAGGAGAACATCATCCTCAGACGTGAACTCGCCGAGGCCGAGGCATCGCTGGTCGGAGTCCGGGACCAACTCGCCCGACTCGAGCACTTCGAGCAGCTTTACAGGATGGAGGCTGCGGGCGACGAGATCGGCCGTACCGTCGCAAACGTGATCGGCAGACCGGACGCCTTCGATGCCGCCCTGATCATCGACAAGGGGACCTCCGATGGCCTTGTCGTCGGCCAGCCTGTCGTTGACACCAACGGGCATGTCGTTGGGACTGTGAAAAGCGTCACCCGAGGCAGCGCAACGATCGTTCCCATCACAGCAGACCGTCAAGCCTTGACCGTGATAGTGGGAGATCAGATCGGTTCTCTTCTTTCGCAGGTGGCAACCGACGAGATGAGGCTCGAGATTCTCACCGCTCGCGAGCCCGTGCTGGTAGGCGATGAGGTTCTCACCTCGGCCGTTTCGGCAAGCTTTCCTGCCGGCCTGCCGGTTGGTGTGGTAATCGAAGATGCGGTGCCTTCGAACGATGTGCTGAGCACGAAGGTGGATTTGTTTGTGAATCCCGACACGCTGCGACTGGTCGTCGTCCTGGCCTGGCCACCTGATCCCATCACGGCGAGCAGCGGTGAGACCCTCCTCCCAGGCGGGACGTCCACAACCACAACGACCATTGAAGGGGATGGCTCATGAGACTTCCCAAGGGCCTGATCGTCGCCACGGTTCTTCTCTTTGCGATCGTGACCCAGATCACCCTGTTCGGTCAAATCCGCATCATTGCCCCCGATCTGGTGATGTTGGTCGTCATCCTCCTCGCACTCACTCGAATTCGTCCTGAACTTGTTCTGGGAACTGCGTTCTTGTCGGGTTTGGTCGTCGATCTTCTCGGGTCGTCCTTGCTCGGGCTTCGGGCGATCGTCTTCGCCACTGTGGCCTACATCGCGTTGCGGACCAAAGAACGCGCCGAGATTGGTCAATTCGCTGTGGCGCTGTGGGTGGGGATTCTCACACTCATCGGGGTTGTCCTCCTCGTCCTCATCGGGACCCTGTTCGGACAGACCAGCCTTTTGGGTCCAAACGTGGCCCGGCTGATACTCGTGGTGCCGTTGGCCAATCTGCTGCTCGGCGGTCTCCTCGGCCCCGTCTTCGTCAGGGTCGTTGACGGAGATACAACCGCCTTTCGCTTCTCATGAAGTTTGCGGTCAGGCTTGGCATTCTCGGGATAGCGTTCGTCGTCATGTTCTCGGTGGTGGGGCTCCGCTTGTGGTTCGTCCAGGTCGCCGAGGGCCCGGCAATCGCACGGGCGGCCGAGGAGCAGACCTGGATCCAGAAGACGACCTACGCCCCAAGAGGGGACATTTCCGACCGTAACGGAGTTCTCCTGGCCACGAGCCGCATGGTTCCCACAGTGGTGATAGACCGCACATTCGTTCAGCCGGACGAGCGTGAGGAGCTGATCAGGCGTCTTTCGGCAATGCTCGCCATCGACGGCGAGGAACTCGACGCGCTCTATGAGAAGGAAGGAATAAACGCTCGCTTTCAGATAGCCACCGTATCCAACGAACTCGCATATCAAGTTAACGAGCAACTCGATGTTCTTCCCGGAGTGGAGATAGTCATGGTTCCTGAGCGTGTCTATCTGTCCGGCCCAACCCTGGCCCATGTGATCGGTCATCTCGGGCTTCCCGACGAGGGCGATGTGGAGGAGAACCCCGATATCGACCTGAACCTCCGCATTGGCAGATTGGGTGTCGAGAGTGCATACGACCAGGTTCTTCAGGGGACGTCAGGCATCCTGGAGTATCGAGTGAGACGCGGAGTGATCATCGACCAAAGACCTCCCAAGGAGCCACTCCCCGGCAACTCCCTGGAGCTCACCATCGATCTAGAGCTCCAGCAACTCGTCGAGCTTGCCCTCGAAGAGGGGATTGCTCTGTCCAACGCGGTCAAGGATGCAGACCTCGAGGCCGGGGATGAGGTGTTCAGCGTGACGGAGAAGGCCGCCGCGGTTGTCCTGGACGCCAAGACCTTCGAAGTTCTAGCCCTCGCCTCGGTGCCGGACTTCGATCCGCAACTGTTTGTGGCCGGGATACATGCTGAGACCTTTGCCGATCTGAACGAGCGGGAGGCTCTGCTCAACAGGGCAATCGGCGGCCGCTACCCGCCCGCCTCGACATTCAAGGCGATCACATATACGGTGATCGAAGAGGAGAATCTTCCCTTTCCCGATCGGGACGATGTCGACTTGAGTGAACGCCTGGTCAATTGCGACGGAAAGTTCATTCTTCCCGAGTTGGCCGACGGGTCTCAGCAGGTGAAGCGTGACTGGTACGACGGTCGTTTCAATTTCGGCTGGCTCGACATTCACGGTGCCCTGCAAAACTCCTGTAACAAGTTCTTCTGGGCGGCCGGCCTCGGCACTTACCTCGCTCTGGACGGAACGGTGAGAGAGACCGTGATTCAGGACTGGGCCGGCGACGTCGGGTACGGATCGGCAACGGGTATAGATCTTGGTGGTGAAATCGACGGCACCATCCCGAGCAGGGCGGAATTCGAACGCAGGGCCGAAATACAAAGAGACAATCCAAACGCCGGTCTGCTGCATCCAAGTCGCCTTGAAGATGATGGCGCCATTTGGCAGGGTGGAGATCTGATGGACTTTGCCATCGGTCAGGGAGCTTTTGAGGCCACGCCTCTTCAGGTGGCAGTCTCCTATGCGGTCCTGGTCAACGGTGGACGGGTGATGGAACCACGAGTGGTTCGTCGGGTGATTGACTCGTCCGGTAACACGGTGCGGGACATCAGCTCGCCGCAGCTACGGACGGTCCCGATTAGTTCAGCCACCCGGTCATCGCTCTTGTTCGACCTGGGTCGGGTAGTGAGTTCAGGCACGGCTAGAGCGGCTTTTCGTGACTTCGGTGATGGTCTCGACCAGATTGGCGGCAAGACAGGCACCGCCGAGATTTCCGCCAACAAGGACAACCACGCCTGGTTCGTTGGTGTTGCTCCGCTGGGCGACCCCCAGTTCATCGTGGTGGTTCTAATGGAGGAGGGCGGCTCGGGGGGACGAATCGCCGCACCCGTTGCACGGCACATCCTTCAGTACCTCATGGGCAATGAGCCCACCCCGATCGTTGAAGGCGAGAAGACGGACTGATGACAGTTCTCACCAGAATCCGCGAGGTCGCGGTTGTCCGACGTGACAACAAGTTCGATCGCATTCTCTTTGCGACGATGCTTGCCCTGTCCGGGTTTGGGCTATTGATGATCTACTCGGCGACTCGGGAATCCGGCACCTTCTCGATGGAGCGCCAGATGATCTTTGTTGTTGCGGGACTGATCATCTATTTGCTCGCTTCCAACATCGACTATCGCGAGTATCGGGGAGTCATCCCTGTAATCTCGCTGGTGACCCTGGTGCTGCTTCTGGCGGTCTTTGTGTTTGATCCTGTCAACAGCGTCAAACGATGGATTCCGATCGGATTCTTCAATCTTCAGCCTGCCGAGTTTGCCAAGGTGGTGGTGATAGTGGTCCTGGCCAGCCTTCTCGCTCCGTCGAGCCGGGACGAGCTCGGACCGAAAGCCATGAGCTGGCAGAAGGTGTTGCAGGCCGTCGGAATCGTGGCGATCCCCGCGGCTCTCATCTACATGCAACCCGACCTAGGCACGACTCTCGTGTTCGGCTTCATCTTGTTCGCGATGCTTTTCGTTTCCAGTGCAACCTGGAGACAACTTGTTTCGCTGCTCGCGGTCTTTGTCCTTGGTGTGGTGGCTGTTCTGCAACTCGGTCTGTTGAGGACGCATCAGCTGGATCGTCTCCGGGTCTTGTTCCGGCCGGACATCGACCCGCAGGGGATCGGCTATCAGCTTCGACAGTCGAAGACTGCCATCGGATCGGGTCAGCTATTTGGCAAAGGGCTGTTCAGTGAGGGAACGCTGACCGACTTCAACTACGTGCCTGAGCAAGAGAACGACTTCATTTTCACGGCGGTTGGTGAACAACTCGGTTTGATCGGCGGACTGCTGGTCCTGGCAGCCTTTGGTGTCATCGTGTGGCGTCTGTTGGTCATATCGGCCAACTCCAGAGATCGATTCGGCGCCCTCATAGCCGCAGGGGTCGCCGCGATGGTGATGTTCCACGTCTTTGTCAACATCGGGATGACCATCGGAATAATGCCTGTAACAGGTCTTCCGCTCCCGTTCTTGAGCCAGGGTGGATCGTTCTACATGTCGATGGCGCTCGCTCTCGGCATCGCCAACTCCGTCTGGTTGATGAGGACCCCGGTCCCGGGCGAGAACCAACTGACCTGAGTTCTTCGCTCTCCGTACTTGTTAGCCTCGCATCTCATGTTGAGAAGGAGCACCGACGGATGGGTTGAGGTCATATGTGGTCCGATGTTCTCCGGAAAGAGCGAAGAGCTGATTCGCCGGGTTACTCGCTCCAAGATCGCCAGAATTCCCGTTCAGGTCTTCAAACCTCAGCTCGACAGCCGATACGCCGATAATGAGGTCGTCTCCCATTCGTTCATGAAAGTGGAGGCGACCCCGGTGAGCGGGTCTCTCGATCTTCTCAAGACGATTGCCGACACGACCAAGGTGATCGGGATCGACGAGGGCCAGTTCTTTGATGACGGCTTGGTGGACATCGTCGACAACCTTGCGGCCACGGGAAAGCAGGTGATCATCGCCGGGTTGGACACCGATTACCTTCGCCGACCGTTCGAGCCGATTCCATCACTTTGCCATCGAGCGGAGTACGTCACCAAGATGCTGGCGGTTTGTCATCGGTGCGGCGGCCCGGGCATGTACACCCAACGAATCGTTCGGTCCGATGATCTGGTGGTCCTGGGAGCTCTTGACGCATATGAGGCTCGGTGCCGGATGTGCTATGACCCGACCGAACCCGAGCAGCCTGAGCTCGGGTTGACCGGTGAATAGGTCCAGCAACGGCTGTCTGTTAGCCTTTTCTCAGTCCGCCGGACGCGACGAATTCTTTTTCTCTGGAGTGTCATCGCTGATGAACGCCACCAGTACTCGGTCGCAACATACGACCAGTAGAAATCTCGATTACATCCACCCCCAATTTGGGCGGTTGGTTGAGCGCTCGCCGGACCTCGTATTCATGGATCGGGGGCCCACCAGGAACCGGGCGATCCCGTCCTGCCAGATAGCGAATTCCCAGAGGAGTGAAATTGTATGGCTCTATTCCGAAAGAAGGGCCCAGAAATCATCCGCAAGTCTTCGGCGGGGGAGACAGTCGAGGAGCGAAAGACCCTTCGTGTAAGAGGCCAAAAAGTCGAAGTCAGATGGGTCGGAGCCTCCACCCAACAGAGGCAACGATCCAATAAACGGAGAGGCAGGTCCCACGGGAGCGCGAGGTCGCGCAACGGAGTTTCCACTTCCCGAACGAGGTCTCGTCGGCCTATTGACGACGAGATCATCGTACCGACGGAGTCTGCGCGGAAGCAGATGCTGATCAGTGTCAGCAGAGAACAGACTCAGATCGTCATTCTCGAAGGGCCGGTCCTCGTTGAGCACTTCGTGGCGCGCAGGGATTCGGACTCTTTGGCCGGCAACATCTATCTCGGTGTTGCCAGAAATGTCTTGCCTGGCATGGAGGCTGCGTTCCTCGACTTCGGAGCCAACAAGAACGGCGTTCTCTACGCGTCGGATATTGCTTCCGAGGGTCGGGGCAACGGTGGAAACCAGAAACGAATCGAGCAGATACTCAAAGAGGGTGATCAAGTCCTCGTCCAAGTCACCAAGGACGCGATGGGCGCCAAGGGGGCGCGTCTCACCGGTATGCCATCGCTGCCAGGCCGCTACCTGGTCCTCGTTCCCGATTCTGACAATGTCGGCATAAGCCGACGGCTACCCGACGAAGACCGCACACGACTCCGCGACGTGATCAATGAGGTGAGGCCGGAGGGGTACGGCGTAATTGTTCGAACGGCCGCCCTGGACGCTTCGGCTGAGGAGCTTGCCGCCGACATCTCGCGTCTTCTCACGGACTGGGAGAAGATCCAGTCTGAGGCTGCCGAGGGACGGCCGCCCCGGCTGATACACGAGGAGCCGGAACTGCTCATCAAGGTCATCCGTGAGCACTTCACCTCTGACTTTCGCAAGCTGCTCATCGATGATCGTCAGGCGTACGACACCGTGGTTTCCTATCTGCGGTCGACTGCTCCGGATCTCGTTTCGAAGGTGCAGTCGTACGAAGACTCGATTCCGCTATTCGATCGTTATCACGTTGACGACCAGCTCAAGAAGGCTCTCGACAGGAAGGTCTACCTGCCTTCGGGCGGTCACCTTGTCATCGACAGAACAGAAGCCCTCACCGTGATCGACGTCAACACCGGAAAGTTTGTCGGGTCGAGCAATCTCGAAGAGACGGTGCTCCAGAACAATCTCGAGGCAGCGGAGGAACTAGGCCGTCAGCTTCGCCTGAGAGACATTGGTGGGATCATCGTCATCGACTTCATCGACATGGAGTCGACGGGCAACCAGCAGAAGGTCCTGCGACGGCTCAAGGAGACTCTTGCCAAGGACAAGACCCGAACCCAGGTTTTCGATGTTTCCCATCTTGGACTGGTCGAGATGACCAGAAAGAACGTGTCGGCCGGTCTCCTCGAGCAGTTCTCCCACAAGTGCGAGCATTGTTCGGGACGTGGCGTGGTGATCGACGAGTCTTTCAACTCGCGGACGTCTCAGGTGGACTCTGTCGCCGAGGTCGAAGCCTCGTGAATTGCCGGCTTTGCGCAAGACCGGTCTGCCGGTAGGATTTAGACCGATTCCCCCCTTTTTGGAAGAGGATTTCCATGTACGCCATTATTCGCGCCGGCGGCAAGCAGGCCAAGGTGCAGTCGGGTGATGTGATCGACATCGAACGCGTCAAGACTGATGACGAGGAGCTGACGTTCGCTCCTCTGCTTGTCGTGGATGACGACGGTGTTGCGTTCTCGGACAGAGACGCTCTGGACAAGGCCAGCGTGACAGCCAAGATTCTGGGTGGATCAGCCGGGCCCAAGATCGACATCTTCAAATACAAGAACAAGACCGGATACCGTCGTCGGCAGGGTCACAGACAGAAGTACACCCGCATAGAGATCACCGGAATCAACTTGGGAAGTGCCCCAGCCAAGAAATCTGCCAAGAAGTCTGCGAAGTCTGCCGAACTGGCGGTCTCTGAAGAGGAGTAGAGATGTCTAAAACGAAAGCTGGCGGTTCTACCAAGAACGGCCGGGATTCACATGCAAAAAGACTTGGCCCCAAAGTCTTCGATGGCGAGTTCGTCAACGCCGGTGCCATCATCGTGCGCCAGCGTGGCACCCGAATACACCCAGGTGAGAATGTCGGCAAGGGGGGAGATGACACTCTCTTCGCCACATCTGCCGGCACCGTCAAATACGGGGTGCGCGCCAACCGACGACTCGTCTCCGTTCTCCCGGAGTAGGTTCTTCCAACCAGTTTCCACCGGTCATGTTTGTTGACCGGGTTCGTGTCAACCTTCGTGCCGGCAATGGCGGTGCGGGGGTCGTCTCGTTCGTAAGGGCGAAGGGGAAGCCAAAGGGCAAGCCCAGCGGGGGCAATGGGGGACCGGGTGGTTCGGTCATTCTCCGCGTCGACCCTTCCATAGCGACGCTTCTTCGCTACAAACGGAACCCTCACCACATCGCCGGCCACGGGACCCACGGGCAGGGCGAGCTACGTCACGGAAAGAGTGGAGAGGACCTCGTTCTTCCTGTTCCGTTCGGCACGCTCGTTGCAGACGAGGGCGGAACGGTCGTTGCGGATCTCGTCGGTGAGGGCGAGGAGGTGGTGGCCGTTCGTGGTGGTCGTGGTGGTCGTGGCAACGCCAGTTTCGTGAGTCCCGCCAACCGGGCTCCCAGCGTCGCGGAGCAAGGCGAATACGGAGAGGAAGAGTGGTTGACGCTCGAGCTCAAACTTCTCGCCGACGCTGCCCTCATCGGGTTTCCCAATGCAGGCAAGTCCACATTCATCTCGAAGGTGTCAGCGGCGAAGCCAAAGATCGCGGACTATCCCTTCACGACGCTCGAGCCCAACCTCGGTGTTGTCACAGTCGGAGATCGTGAGTTCGTTCTCGCCGACGTTCCCGGCCTCATCGAGGGAGCGGCTCAGGGTAAGGGACTCGGGCACGAGTTTCTTCGTCACACCGAAAGAGCCAGCGTTCTGGTGATCCTTCTCGATCCGGCCGAAACCCAGCTCAATACGCCTTCGGAGCAGTTGGAGATCCTCACAAGAGAGATTGCCGACTACTCGAGGGAGCTGTCTGAACGTCCCCAATTGGTTCTGGTCAACAAGTGCGATGTCTCCGATGTCACCCAGGTTGTGGATGCCACTGGTGCAGTTCCCGTATCGGCCTTGACCGGCGAAGGAATCACCGATGCCTTGCACGCGATTGCCGACCTCGTGGACCAGGCGGGGCGAGACGCCCCGGAGAGAAGGGGTTATGTCCTGCACAGACCACTGGGGTCGACTTTTTCGGTGTTCCGGGAGGGCGATGCGTGGAGGGTGGAAGGCCAGGCCGCCGAGCGTGCGGTCAGATTCGCAGATCTCACAGTGCTGGAGGCCGCCGACATGGCTGCCCTCCGTCTTACCCGTCTCGGAGTTGATGACGCCCTGACCAAGGCTGGGGCCGAGGAGGGTGACGAGGTGCGCATCGGCGACCTCAGTTTCGAATTCACCCCCGATTTCGAAGAGGAATGACCGCTTTGTGAAGATCTACGCGGGTATAGCCCGCGCGGATCTTCACAAAACGTCTCAACGACGCCAGAGGTCCCTGGTGAAGAGGACAAGTACCGGGAAGATCTCGAGACGACCCACGATCATCAGGCTGGAGAGAAGCCACTTGGCCAGGTCCGGAAGCCCCGCGTAGTTGCCGGCTGGACCCACTTCACCAAGCCCCGGACCGATGTTGCCGATAGAGGCAGCAACGGCGGTGGCTGCTGTGACCAGGCCAAGGCCCTCACTGGCGTTGGCGTCAATGAAGGCCAGCAGGAACGTCGATGTCATGAAAAGCATCATGTAGAAGAGGAAATACGACTGGACTGCTTCGATGATCGGCTCAGTCACTCGTTTTCCTCCGAAACGGGTGACAAAAATTCCTCTCGGGTGTACCAGTCGTCTCAGATCGGCATAAGCAGCCTTGCTCAGCACCCCGAGTCTGAATGTCTTCAGTCCGCCGGCCGTCGAACCTGCCATTCCTCCAACGAACATCAGCCCAACCACCATGATCTGGAGGGCTGGACGCCACATTCCCCAGTCGGTTGACGCAAAGCCGGTCGTTGTTGCCAATGAGATCGCGTTGAAGGCGGCGCCCTGGACGGCTTCCATTGGCTCCAGATCGCTGATGAGGCCACCGGCGATGATCACAATCGCGCCGGCGATGATGAAGCTATACAGTCGGAATTCGGAGTTCTTCCAGTATCGGAGCGGTTTGGACCACGCTCGGAAGTGGAGAACAAACGAAACGCCTGCAACGAACATGAAGAAGGTGATCACCCACTTCGTGTAGTTGCTGAATCCTGCGATGGAGGTGGCTTCGGTGCTGAAGCCACCTGTCGACATGGTCGTGAGTGAGTGGATCACCGCCTGGAAGCCAGTCATATCGCCGACCCATAGGAACCCCATCTCGACGACGGTGATGATGGCGTAGATGATCCAGAGCCGTTTGGCGGTCCCCTGAAAGCGAGGGGTCAACCGGTCGGGTGTTGGGCCGGGAGATTCGGCACGAGCCAACTGCATGCCACCTGTTCCAAGCAGAGGAAGGATCGCAACGCCCAGCACGATGACACCCATCCCCCCCAGCCACTGGGTCAAGGCTCTCCAGAAGGAGATCCCCTTTGGAAGCACACCGGGGTCGGGAAGGATCGATGCCCCGGTCGTGGTGAAACCTGATGCGGTCTCAAACACGGCGTCCGAGATGCTGGGGATTGCCCCGGAGAGCAGATAGGGGAGAGCTCCAAAGATGGAGAAGACGAACCAGGCCAATCCCACGGTGGCGAATCCCTGCTTCACGGTGATCGAAGTGGGTCGCTGCACCACCCGGCGGGTTGTGTAACCGAATGCGGCGGTGATCACGGCGGAAAGGGCAATCCACATGGCCGTCTCGTACTCCGAGTACAGCAATGAGACAACGGCCGAGGCAATCATTGCGATGGCGACGAAAAGGAGGACCGAGCCGAGCACGTAGGCAACGGTTTTCAAGAGGTTGACGGCTAGCGGTCGATTGGAGAGCTGTTCGGTGTCGGTCATGCGGTGAACAGGGCGACCGATTCCTCAATGTCCCTCGGCAGCGCGAAGAAGATAATGTGGTCTCCGCCTCGAACCACGGTCGATCCATCAGGTACGAACGTGGTGCCGTCGCGAGAAATGCCACCAACGATCACCCCGACCGGGAGGTTCAGGTCGAACAGGGTCTTGTTGCATGCCTCAGAGTTTGTGGATACTTCGACTTCCAGCGCCTCGGCGTCGGTGTCTGAGAAGGTGGCAACTTGTTCCACCTGACCGTGGCGAACAAACCTGAGGATGGCGCTGGCCGCCATCAACCGTGAGGAAACAGCGGCATCGATCCCCAGCCCCGATAGAAGGCCGACGTAGGAGATGCGGTTGAACCGAGATATCGCCATCCCGGAACCGGTTGCCTTGGCGACGAGACAACCGAGCAGGTTCACCTCGTCCCAGCCAGTGAGCCCCATGGCCACATCCTTGGGTCCAAGATCGAGATCGCCGAGAACGTCCGGATCGGTCGGATCGCCACATATGACCAGAGCTTTTGGATGGCGGGATGCGAGGGCAATGCACCGATCCGCGTCCTCGTCGATTATGACGACCGAGAGACCGGCTTCAGACATGACGTCGGCGGTCAGCTCTGCCAACCGTGTTCCGCCCATGATGATGGCCCGGTCGAGGTTCCGCCGCTTGAGGCCCAGTATCTTGGTGGCATCTTCCACCCGGTCGTCGGTGGTCATCAACAACGCGTGGTCCCCGGCAGTGACAAGAGTGTCACCGTGAGCGACAATGGTGCGCCCGTCACGAACCAGGGCGGCAACCACCCAGCCCCACTCGGCCTGACGTATTCGTAGATCCCGCAAGGGGCCGCCGGTGATAGGTGCGTTGGGGGCGACGATTCCCCCCACCATGACGAGCTTTCCGTCAGCGAACTGGATGACCTCGCTGGCGCCGCCCATTCCGACGATCCCGACGAGTTCCTCCGCGGCGGTTGCTGACGGATCAATGACAACATCCACACCCAGCCGATCTGCGCCCTCCCGGATCTCCGGGTCCTCTATTCGGGCGATGGTGGTCTTGGTTCCGAGCTCGGTTGCGGTGAAACAGGCAAGGACGTTGGCGCCATCTGAATTCGACACCGCAATCAGGAGGTCGGACTTGTCGGCCCCTGCTTCTTCGAGAACCTTCTTGCTGGCGCCATTGCCTGTCAGGACGAGGGCATCGATCGACTCCTGAAGCTGTGCGGCGCGTTTCTCGTCGTACTCGATGACGACGACGTCCTGACCTTCGGCCGAGAGCCGTTCCGCTAGATAGGAGCCGACGGCCCCGGCACCCACGATGATTATTCGCATTTCCGCCGCATTCTGTTCAGCTCAGAATGTCCAGGCTAACT
>JAZFTT010000144.1:0-6943 GCA_036446835.1 Acidimicrobiia bacterium | reverse complement strand
ATGCGGCAAGTGCACCGGAAACCGAAGCATTGAGACTCTCAACCCCGGCGACCATCGGTATCGAAACCACCACATCGCATCGCTTTGTCGCCAATAACGAAAGGCCCTTCCCCTCGGCGCCGATCACGACGGCGACGGGTTCCGTCAGCAATTCAAGACCAAACAGCGGATGCTCGCTTGGGGTGTCGAGACCGACGATCCACACTCCGAACTCCTTGAGACGACTCAGCGCTTCCGGAATGGAGCCGACAATCGCCACTGAGAGTGTCTCCAGAGCCCCCGCCGACGCTTTGAAGGCAGCCGCCGACAATGGAGCCGCTCGTTTTGACGACATCACCAAACCCGTGATCCCCGCCGCCCTGGCACTTCGCGCTACGGCACCGACATTGTGAGGATCCTCAATGTGATCCAGAACGAGCAGTGCGGCATCTTCACCGGATAGTGACTCGAGCGTTACCGAAATGATTGGCCGACAGTCGGCAACGACGCCTTGTGGGGCGTCGGTCGTAGCCAGTGTTCGGACGTCATCGATCAGCCTGACCCTGTCAGAGCCAACCCTGGTTACCAGGGCTGCCACGTCGGCCCTCTCCCGCCGGCTCCTCTCCACGTAGAGCCTATTGACCCGGCCCGCCTCGACGGCGGCCGCAACCGCATGAAGGCCCTCGACCCTACTTCCGAAGCCAGCGGGTGCCACGGGGCCCGTCCTCGAGACTCACACCTTGGTTGTCCAGCGTTTCCCGAATCGCATCGGCATCGTCGAAGCGTCTCTCGCTTCTGGCCCGGTTGCGTTCTGCCACGAGGGCATCCACCTCAGAATCCGTGAGGGTCTGCTCACCCGTGACTGGATCGGATGCATCATTCAGACCGAGTACATCGACGATCGACTCGACGGCGCCTGCGATAGCGGTCACCTCTCCGCCCTCATCGAGAAGCCTGTTGCCATCCCGGACCAGGTCAAAGAGCAGTGATATCGCCTGGGGGGTCCCGAAGTCATCGTCCATCGCCTTGCGAAAGAGTTCGAGAGCATCTTCTTCGGGCACTCCCGGAGTCGCTCTCTCTCGAAACCTGTCGAGCCGGTCGAGGGCCTCGGCGGCCTCGGACAACAGGACATCCGAATACTCGATGGGTGATCGGTAGTGGGCTCGGAGATAGAGCATGCGCAGGGCGCGGCCCCCGTGCGATTCGATGATCGAAGCCAGGTCTATTACGTGACCCGTCGACTTTGCCATCTTCTCCCCACCGAGGTTGACCATCCCGTTGTGTAGCCAGTATCTGGCAAACGTCCTACCCGACGCCCCCTCGCTCTGGGCGATCTCGTTCTCATGATGAGGAAAGATCAGGTCCGTTCCACCCCCGTGAATGTCAAAGTCATGGCCCAGATACTTCTCCGCCATGGCGGAGCACTCGATGTGCCAACCGGGGCGACCCGGTCCCCATGGTGAATCCCACCAGGGTTCACCCGGCTTGTTCCGTTTCCACAGGGCGAAATCAAGCGGGTCCTCCTTGGCCTCCTCGATCTCGATACGGTGACCCGAGCGAAGATCATCCGGGTTCTGCCCCGAGAGCTTCCCGTAGGCCTCCAATGTCCTGACCGAGAAATAGACATCACCGTCGCGGGCGTAGGCGAGCCCGCGCTCGATCAACGCCTCCGTCATGGCGATGATCTCATCGATGTGGTCGGTGGCTTTTGGCTCGCTATCAGGAACCAGAATGCCGAGACCCTCGAAAGTCTCCTCGAATCGACGGGCCATCTCCAGCGCAAGGCTCGCGACACTCTCGCCGGCTTCCGCGGCCGCAGCAATGATCTTGTCTTCGATGTCGGTGATGTTTCGCACGAAGTCGACGTCGTACCCACTCCACATCAGATAACGCCGGATAACATCGAAGGCCACCGCCGATCGCCCGTGTCCAACGTGGGGCTCCGACTGGACCGTCGGCCCACAGACATAGATCGAGACCTTGCCCTCTTCGCTGGGCTCAAACGGGACTAGTGCTCGGTGAAGCGTGCTGTAGACCTCGAGCATTGTTGGATGTTAAGACAGGGCTTCGACAGTGACGACGGCAATCGCAGCAAGACCTTCGCCTCTTCCGAGAAAACCGAGACCATCCGTGGTGGTGGCTTTGACAGAGATGGCGTCGACAGACATCGCCATCGCCTCGCCCAACAAGGATCGAATCTCCTCGCGGTGCGGAGACACTCGTATCGACTCCGCTACCACGGTGACGTCGACGTGAACAGGTCCCCAGCCCGACGCCGTTGCCATCGTCACCGCCTGACGCAGGATCGCCATCGAGTCTGCGCCATGAGAAGCGGGATCATCGGAGGGGAAGTGCCGGCCGATGTCACCAAGCACACAGGCGCCTAGAACAGCGTCGGTGACGGCATGGGCCAAAACATCACCATCTGAGGTAGCCGACACGCCCTCGGTATCGGAAACCACCACACCACCCAGCAACAGAGGTGGTTCGTCGTTCAGCGGGTGGGCATCAAATCCCCAACCGACCCGGCTCATTCCTCGATGGGTTCGATGATGGGAAGAGCACGGTCGAGCTTCTTGATGGCATCTTCGTCGTCGATCTGGAGGCTAAACGCAAGCTCAGAGCTGAGCGTCAAACGCGCTTTGGAGAGCATGCGCTTGAGCGCCGGGCTGATCCCTTTGGTCTGCTGGGCATAGGAAAGGTCTCGCACCACTTCAGCAACCTGGAAAATGTCACCGGAAACCATTTTCTCATTGAGGACCTTGTACCACCGGCTCCAATTGGAGCCGGCCTCTTCGTGCTCGGTCTTCAGTGAGCGGAGTACCTCACGAGACCTGGTTTTGGAGATCACCGGGCGAATCAGATCTTCGACCTTGTCGAGCGGGACCATCACCGTCAATTGCTCAGTCGCCACGTCCAGGATGAAGTAATCCTGCTTCTTGCCGTCAAACTCCTGCTTGACCTTCTTCTTGATGGTTGCCGCGCCGTGTTGGGGATGAACGACCTTGTCGCCAACGGAGTATTTGGAAGCTTGAACCATATGCGGTGGCGGAGTGTACATCCCAGCCAAGTCAATCGAGGACGGGCTCCCATTCGTGGGACTGGGCCTGGAGACGATCGAAAAAGGCGCGCAGTTGGCGGGCCCGGGTCTCCCCTACGCCTTCGACGACGGTGAGCTGATCCTCACTGGCACGCAACAGTTTTGAGACCGAGCCGAAATACCGCACGATGTCCTCGCGAACCGAATCGGGAAGCCTCCCAACCTGGACGAGAACACGATGACCTCTCGCCTCCACTGGCTCGTCGAGACCAGGAAAACCGAGCTGTTTGCCGACCCCTGCCGGATCCTCGATGTCTGAACCCGTGAAGCCATCGACGGTCTCAATGGCGCGGCGGACGGAGTTCGACCGGAGAGGTTTGAGATAATCCTGAAGCACCAGTCTCAATGTCAGGTCGACCCCCGAGAGGAGATCGTTGAGCTGCAACGTCATGATTCGGTCTTCGTCTCCGAGGGTGAGTGCCCTTGAGGCAATGAGCCGACCGAGTCGCTCGGCAAGAGCGGCCCTCTGGATGACAGTCACAGCCGAGCGGTACGTGGAAAGACCGGCGACCTCGAGACGGGTCAACTTGTTCTCCGCCTCATCGAGACGGCTGCGCAGCCTGTCCAGGCTCTGCAACTCCTGGTTGACGTGAGCGGCAACCTCAGTCGGCTGAGCCAGTTCGATCTTCTCTTCGCCGTAAAACAGAGTGGCGACCCTTCGGCCTTCGCTCACTGCCACTACCGGCTTGCCGGTCTCGGCAGCCAACCGCTCCGCAGTGCGATGCCGGGCACCGGTCTCGTCGGTCGGAATCGAGCCATCCGGGACGAAATGAACGTTGGCCTCGAGGATCGTGTTCCAACCGTCATCGAGGACGATCCCTCCGTCCATCTTGGAGAGCTCGGCGAGTTTGGCGGGCGTGAAAGCAGATCGATTCAGCTTGAAACCTCCGGAGCTGACGTCGTCGACCAGAGAACTGTGTCCCAAAACGACAAGACCGCCCTTCCCCTGCTGGATGACCCGCTCCAACGCTCGCCGCATCGGAGTTCCCGGCGCGAGCCGCTCCAGTGTCTCAGATATCGATGGACCACCCACGAAGCCCAGGCTATCACCTGGATCGATCCTCCTGTCGCAGACCCGCGCGACTCAACGCATCGACGAGCCTCAGGGGCTCACTTGCCCCGGGAGCGATTCGATTGTCAAGCCCCATCCGGTTCAGCTCCTCCACCCGACGCGCCTCGAAGGGAATCGATCTCACTTCCCCGGCAAGACCGATCTCACCCCATGCGGCAAGTCTGCCGAGAGGGACGTCGAGAGCGGACGAAGCAATCGCCAACGCCGTGGGCAGATCGGATCCCGGCTCGTCCAGCCGCCAGCCTCCAACCACGTTGACGTACACTTCTTTGTCCTGAAACTGAAGATCTGCGTGACGTTGCAGCACTGCTATCACCTGGTTGACCCGCGCAGGCTCCAGTCCCCTGATCGACCGGCGCGGTTGTGCCTGGCTCGTGGGCGCCACCAGGGCCTGCACCTCGACCAGAACCGACCGGCGACCCTCAACAGCAGGGAACACCACCGTTCCGGGCACATCCGACTCCCACCCTTGAAGAAACACCTTGGATGGGTCGTCTACCTCGACCATTCCGTCTGATCTCATGTCGAACATCCCTGAGATATGGGTGGCGCCGAAACGGTTCTTGATGCTTCTCAGCACGCGGAACCCGCGGTCGGGATCGCCCTCCAGGTAGAGAACGACGTCAACCATGTGCTCGAGAATCTTGGGACCGGCGAGGCCTCCCTCCTTGGTCACGTGGCCCACGAGCACCACGGTTATCCCCGTGGTCTTGGCGAGTCTTATCAAGCGTGCGGCGCTCTCTCTCACCTGAGCCACCCCTCCCGGTGCGGAGGGGATTTCCGGAACACCCACTGTTTGGATCGAGTCGATCACCAGGAGACCAGGCCGGGCCTGTTCGGCCAACGCCACGATGGCATCCACATCATCGTCGGCTATGAGCTCAACCAGATCGCTGTCGATATCGAGCCTCGACGCTCTGAGAGCCACCTGCTGGATGGATTCTTCGGCGCTGGCAATGAGCACGGTCGAGCCTTGCCGGGCCATGGACCCGGCGAGTTGAAGGAGCAGAGTCGACTTACCCACGCCCGGTTCACCCCCGAGCAAGAGAACGGAGCCTTTGACGGTGCCTCCTCCAAGAACGCGGTCGACCTCGCCCCATCCGGTCGCAACACGATCTGCCTCGTCCAAAACGGCTCTTGGAAGAGACACAGACTGTGCCGGCTTCGCCTTCCGGGCAATCCGGTCACCAGTTTCGGTAAGCGGATCCTGGCTTCCGCACTGAGGGCAGAAGCCCATCCACTTCCCCGACTGGTGACCACAGGATTCGCATCTGTAACTGGCCATGATGACCTCCTAGAGTTACCGATTACCCCGTTGAAGTGCGAAAATCAATACCACCACGATCAGAACAGCGAGGGCGAGTCCAGTCAGAAAGGATGCAACCGTCCAGGGCTCATAGGTTCTGATGGCCAGCACTCCCATACCCGTGGCACAATACCTCCGAAGGAGGGCTGTGGTATCCCAGACTTGTAACAATTGCGGCGCGACGGTCGCCGCCGACGAGCAGTTTTGCCCAACATGTGGGTCTTTCGTCGATCCGATGGCGCCCGCTCCGCCGCCCGCGCCCGGAAACGTCATCAGCGTCAGCTCAGATGGCAACTACGAGGAGTTCTCCCTCGACACCGAGCCCCCCGACGAGCCCGAGACCGGAGAGACACCTCCCCCTCCGAGTGGCGGCAAGACCGTCCACTGTCCGTCGTGCAACGCAGTCAACCCTGCGGGCAACCGCCACTGCCAGGAGTGCGGCGCACGACTCAGCCAGGGACCGCTCCCAACTGCCCCCAGACCGGCAGTTCAGGCCACGGCGGGTGTTCGCGCGGCCATCGCCATCAGTGGTCTGCTCCTCGTTGTCATCGTTGTCGCACTCATCTTCAACTTTTTCAACGGCGACGGAGCCGCCTCGGACACCACTCTCGGGTCTACCACGACTACCCAGCCGATAATCACTGAGGTCGCGATCATCGAAATTCTCGACCAGGAGTGCTCGCCGGAAGGGTTGGGCTCCTTTACTTGCGCCAACATCGTCTCCGGTTCCAATGCTGAATATCAGGTCAACTGGGAAGAGATCGAAGCCGACGAAAGCAACATCGTCATCAAACTGATCTTCCGGCAGCCAATGATCGTTTCCAGGATCGACTGGACAGGCATCACCGACCCTGTCCGCTTCCGTCAGAACTACCGGGCCCGCGGGCTTACCATCGATGCCCAGGGGTCCCTGACCCAGTTTCCCCACGAGTTGGAGGACACCCCCGGGATTCAGACGGTCAACTACGCCGCGGTCAACGCCAACTGGATCGAGATCACCATCCAAAGTGCCTATCAGGCCGAAGTAGTCGACGGGAACGTGTTCCGGGAGTTGGCCGTCGACGAGATCACCATCTGGGGTCGTCCGGCGAACCCGACAAGCGACGGCTGAGCCACCTTCTACTGCTTGATATAGGGCTGGCCATCGGCCGCCGGCGGTCTCGCCTTCCCGACCACACCGGCGACCACGATGATCGTGACAACGTATGGCGCCATCAGCAGGAACTCCGATGGGATACCAGATCCGATGACAGCAAGCTTGAACTGGAGGGAGTCGGCAAACCCGAATACCAAGGCGGCGCCCAGAGCGCCAACTGGGTGCCAACGACCAAAGATCATCGCGGCGAGACCGATGAATCCACGCCCGGCCGTCATGTTCTCGTTGAAGGCGCCAACCGCACCGAGTGTGAAGAAAGCACCCCCGAATCCGGCGATGAGGCCTCCAAGGAACACATTTACATAGCGGGTCCGAAACACATTGATCCCC
>JAZFTT010000143.1:0-4851 GCA_036446835.1 Acidimicrobiia bacterium | reverse complement strand
CGCCCCGTCGATGGCAACAGTGGCCACAGGTATCCCCGTTGGCATCTGCACCGTGGCGAGCAGCGCGTCCATCCCGTCGAGTGAGGCACTGATGGGAACGCCGATGACCGGGAGCAGCGACTTGGCAGCCATGACACCGGCCAGATGGGCGGCTTTTCCAGCACCGGCGATGATCACCTCAAATCCCTGGTCGGCTGCGGTTGTGGCGAATTGGATGGCCTCGTCAGGAGTCTTGTGTGCGGATAGGACCCGGGTGTCGTGCTCGATGCCGAAATCGTCCAGCGTCTCCCCGGCCTTCTCCATGACCGGGCGATCCGATCCCGATCCCATCACGATTGCGATCTTGTGGCTCATTGGGCGTGACGGTAACCGAACCGGCTCTAGACGCCTATAGACCGGGCGTAGAGAACATAGAGCGGGAATAGAGCAAGATTGAAGATCCTCTAGGGAGCCGTCTGACACCCTCTCGCTATCGGTGAACAAGCACCGGGAAAGAGAAGGAGACGGAAATGACCGCCATAGAGAAACCAAGAGGAAGCGTTGCAAGCCACTACAGGAGCCTGGGGTTCGTCAAGTATCTCGGTGTCGGGGTCGTCGCGGCGGCCGTTGGCGTCGGGGTTGTCTTCGGGGTCAGCCCACTCACAGGACCGAGCGAGACCGCCGCACACAGGGCAGCCGTTGTCAGAGGCAGCGAGGTTGCCGGAAACGTTGATGCCCTCACCATTTCGGGTCTCCCACAACAGCCTGCGATCCAGAGCCAGGCAGTACTCGAGAGCCGCTTCGAGGCCGGACTTGCGCAGCGGGCCGCCATCGAGCAGCAGCAACTATTGCAGAGTCGGATGCAGGCCGGCCTTGCCCAGGCGGGTGCCATCGGGTCAGCTCGGAGGGCACAGGATGCCTGGCAGATGCGCGGAGCCGCGATGGCCAGCCATGTCGACGAGCTCATCGCCTCGGGATTGGCCCAGCAGGCAGCCGTGGACAAGTAAACGGGGGAGGACATAGTCCCGGAGTTAGAGGCAGCAAAGGCTGATGTGATCAGTGGCGCGGTGTTTCTATCGACCGACCCACCGGATGAGATTCGAATGCTCGACGACGTGATCGGCCCCTAGCCGACGGCGATATCGGTCCTGAACTCGGCTCCAGGCCAGGCAACCGTCTCTGCCGCGGCGTAGGCCTTCGCTCTCGCTTCTCCGATCGTCGACCCTGTGCCCACGAGGTTGAGCACCCGCCCACCGTTGACCAACAGCTTGTTTTCGTCCCGTTTGGTTCCGGCGTGAAAGATAATCACATCGTCGGGAACGCGGTCAAGGCCGTTGATGACAGCCCCTTTCTCCGGTGCAGTCGGGTAGCCCTTTGCGGCGAGCACAACGTTCACTGTCGCCATGTCCATCCACTCAGGTGAAGCTCCCTCCAGCACATCCAAGAGATCACTCGTCATGCGAGGCAGAACTGCCTGACACTCAGGATCGCCCAGTCTCACGTTGAACTCGAGAACTTTGGGACCGTCGTCGGTCAGTACCAGGCCGGCGTACAGAAAACCGGTGAACGGGTTGCCATCAGCCCTCATCTGCTCGAGTGTGGGGTCGATGACATCTGTCATCACGCCGGAGACGAGACCTTCGGGAAGGTCATCGACCGGCGAGTAGGAGCCCATTCCTCCGGTGTTCGGTCCCTCGTCTCCTTCGAACAGACGCTTGTAGTCCCGGGCCGGCTCCAGGGGCACGGCGCCGTTCTCGGTGCAAACGGCGAAGACACTCACTTCGGGCCCGTTGAGATACTCCTCGATGATCACCGAGGCACCCGCGGCGCCGAATCCGCCCTCCAGGCAGTAACCGACCCACGATTCGGCATCGGTCCGGGACTCTGTCACCAGCACCCCTTTGCCTGCCGCCAGACCGTCTGCCTTGACCACATAGGGACCTTCGGTCCGGGTCAGATGATCGATGGCGTTCTGATGATCGGTGAATGTCTCTGATGCTCCGGTGGCAATACCCGCCCGGCTCATCACATCCTTGGCAAACGATTTGGAAGACTCCAGTCGGGCGGCTGATCGAGTGGGTCCGAACACGGGAATCCCGAGCGAAGCGGCGGCGTCGGCCACTCCGGCCGCAAGGGGGGCTTCCGGTCCGACGATAAGGAGGTCGACCTGGTGGAAGAGAGCCATGGCCGCGATCGCTCCCACGTCGTCGATGTCGATGCCCTCGACCGTCGGGCCCAACTCGGCCAGGCCAGGATTGCCGGGCAGAGAGATCAGCTCGTCGACACGGGGAGACTGCGAAAGCTTCCAGCCGATGGAGTGCTCCCGGCCTCCACTTCCGACCAGGAGGATCCTCATGAGATCTCGATCAATTGGGACCGCTCCGGGCCAACGGAGACCCAGCCGACGGGCACCCCGACGACCTCCTCGATGTATTCCACGTACGTACGTGCCTCCTTGGGCAGGTCGTCGTATTCACGGACTCCGGTGATGTCCTCCTTCCATCCGGCCATTTCGACGTATTCGGGCTCACAGTGATAGAGCACAGACTGTTGGGCAGGAAACTCGTCGTAGCGCTCGCCGCGCGACCGGTAACTGGTGGCTGCCTTGATGGTGTCGAAGGCAGAAAGGATGTCCATCTTGGTTAGAAACAGTTTGGTGAGGCTGTTGACCCTCGCCGCGTAGCGGAGAGCGAGAAGGTCGAGCCATCCGCAGCGCCGCCGGCGCCCGGTGACCGTCCCATATTCGCCTCCGAGTTCGATCATCGTGTCGCCGATCTCGTCTCGGAGCTCAGTCGGAAAGGGTCCCGTCCCCACTCGAGAGATGTAAGCCTTCGCCACGCCCACGATCTCGTCAATCGCCTTTGGACCGACGCCAGAGCCGACCAGCGCTCCCCCGGCGGTGGGGTTTGATGATGTGACGAAGGGGTACGTTCCATGGTCGACGTCGAGAAGTGTCCCCTGCGCGCCCTCGAAGAGGACTTCGCTGCCGTCGTTGATGGCATTCCAGAGAAGAAGCGAGGTATCCGTGACGTGTGGTGCCAGTTGCTCGGCATATCCGAGGTACTCGTCGATGATCTCGTCGGCATCCATGGGGAGGGTGTTATAGACGCGGGGAAGAATCTTGTTCTTGTCCTCCAGGGCAGCTTCGACCTTTTCGGCAAAGATCTTCGGGTCGAAAAGGTCCTGGACCCTGATGCCCACCCGCGAGTACTTGTCTGTGTAGGCGGGGCCGATTCCTTTTTTGGTAGTCCCGATCTGGTTCTCTCCAAGGTAACGCTCGATGGCAGCGTCGAGTTTGCGGTGATAGGGCATGATGAGATGGGCGCTCGAGGACAGTCGTACCCGCGACGGGTCGAGACCCCTTCCAGCCACCATCTCCATCTCGTCGAGCAGGACCTTCGGGTCGATCACGGTGCCCGAAGCAATGACCGGAACGCAGCTCGGGTAGAGGATCCCGGAGGGGATCAGGGAAAGGGCGAGCCGCTGGTCTTTGACGACGATGGTGTGCCCGGCGTTGTTCCCGCCCTGGTACCTGACTACGTAGTCAGCCTTCTTCGAGAAGTGGTCAACGACCCGACCTTTGCCCTCGTCACCCCACTGGGCGCCCAAAACTATGGTGGCTGGCATGACGTGACGCGACGGTAGTCAAGTGGATGCCGGGCCACGACCCTTGCACACGCTGTACTCGGAAACAGAGAGTTCACACTTCAGCAACCGACCGGCAACCGATCGTATTTACAAAGACGGTGTCCATGATAGGTAATCGATCCGAGAGGAGTAATTGTGACTGAGACGGCTGCCGACGTCTTGTCCCTTGTAGCTGACGAGGGATACGAGTTCGTCGACCTTCGGTTCTGTGACCTGCCCGGTCAGGTCCAGCACTTCACCGTTCCCGCCAGGGAACTGACAGAGGATTCTTTCGAGGCCGGCTTTGGTTTCGACGGATCCTCGATCCGTGGTTTTCAGGACATCCAGGAGTCGGACATGCTTCTGATCCCGGACCCGTCTACGGCAATCGATGACCAGTTTCGATCGCGGAAGACGCTGATCATCTATTGCTTCGTAAACGACCCGATAACGGGGATGCCCTACGATAAGGACCCGCGTTATGTGGCCAAGAAGGCCGAGGATTATCTGGTCAGCACGGGTCTCGCCGACACATCTTTCTGGGGACCCGAGGCGGAGTTCTACATCTTCGATGACGTCCGTTTTGGTCAGGACCAGAGCTCGGGGTACTACTACGTCGATTCAATTGAGGGTGCCTGGAATTCCGGAGCGGTCGAAGAAGGCGGAAACCTGGGTTACAAGCCCCGTTACAAGGAGGGTTACTTCCCGGTCCCGCCCACTGACCACTTCCAGGACCTTCGCTCGGAGATGACGGCCAGGCTCGAGAAGGCTGGTATTCAGATCGAAGTGCAGCATCACGAGGTGGGGACTGCCGGTCAGGCGGAGATCGACATGCGCTACGACACGTTGCTCAGGACCGCCGACAACGTCACTCTCTACAAGTACATAGTGAAGAACACTGCGTGGGAAGTAGGCAAGACCGTGACCTTCATGCCCAAGCCGATTTTCGAGGACAACGGTTCGGGGATGCATGTGCATCAGTCCTTGTGGAAGAACGGCGAGACGCTGATGTTCGATGAGGGGGGTTACGCCGGTCTTTCCGACATCGCCCGTTGGTATATCGGAGGGCTTCTCGAGCACGCAGCTGCCGTTCTGGCCTTCGCGGCTCCGACGACCAACTCCTATCGCCGGCTGGTGCCGGGTTATGAGGCCCCGGTCAATCTGGTGTACTCGAGTCGAAACCGATCGGCTGCCATCCGAATCCCGCAGTATTCGCAGGCTCCGCCGGCGAAGCGGATCGAATTC
>JAZFTT010000142.1:0-12957 GCA_036446835.1 Acidimicrobiia bacterium | reverse complement strand
CCTCGGGGCAGCAATTCAGGGTGGCCTGGGAATCGCAGCCGGAGCGAACATGAACCCCGAGGGTGTTTCGATGTTCGAGCCGATCGGGGGGACAGCCCCGGGTTTTGAGGGCACCGGGCAGATCAACCCCCTGGCCGCCATCGGAGCGACGGCAATGATGCTCGGTAATCTGGGAGAGGAGTCGGCGGCTCGAGCAATTGAGACCGCAGTTGGGGAAGTGGCAGGATCACTCCCCTCTCTCCGAGCCGGCGAGATGGAAGCTACGACTTCTGAAGTCGGAGATCGTGTCGCCGGCCTCGTGGCCGCCACCAGCGCCGTGGAGACATCCCGATGAGTGGCAAGACGCTGTTCGAGAAGATATGGGAGGCGCGTGTCGTTGACAGCCCCGCCCAGCAAGGCGCCAGACTGAAGGCGCTCGCTGAGAGCGGTGACCTGGCCGATGCCAGCTCCGCAGTCGAACGACAGGAGTTGTTGTACATCGACCTTCATCTCATCCACGAAGTGACCTCACCACAGGCCTTCGAGGGTCTTCGCCGTGCGGAACTGCCGGTGAGAAGACCCGACCTCACTCTCGCCACGGTCGACCACAATGTACCGACCTTCGGACGAGACGAGCCCAACCCCGACCCGCTGTCGGCGAAGCAGATCGAGGTGATGCAGCAAAATGCGGATGAGTTCGGGGTCGCCCTCTTCGACATCTTCGATGCCCGTCAGGGAATCGTTCACATCATTGGGCCCGAACAGGGATTCACCCAGCCTGGAATCACGATCGTGTGTGGTGACAGTCACACCTCGACGCATGGAGCGTTCGGAGCGCTTGCATTTGGCATTGGGACGTCTGAGGTGGAGCACGTGCTTGCGACACAGACATTGCGCCAGGTCCGACCAAAGACGATGTCGGTCGAAGTCACTGGAGAGCTCAACCCCGGCGTGACGGCAAAGGACGTGATCCTCGCCATCATCAATGAGATAGGGGTCAGCGGAGGCAGAGGTCATGTGATCGAGTACCGCGGCAAGGTCATTCGCAACCTCTCGATGGAAGAGCGGATGACGGTCTGCAACATGTCTATCGAAGCGGGAGCTCGTGCCGGGCTCATTGCTCCAGACGAGAGAACCTTTGACTACATGAGGGGTCGTCCTCACGCTCCGGGCGAAGACGACTGGGCACGCTCCGTCGAACAATGGCGCAGACTCCCCACCGACGAAGACGCTCGATTCGATCGAGAGGTTTCAATCGATGGGTCCCGGATACGACCCTATGTGACGTGGGGCACCAATCCGGCACAGAGCGTCACCATCGACGGACACGTCCCCCATCCCGATGAGATGGCCGCCGGAGAACGGGAGACCGCTGAGCGGGCATTGGCCTACATGGACCTTGCTCCGGGGACTCCAATCCGCGAGATCCGGATCGATCGGGTGTTTCTCGGCTCCTGCACCAATGGTCGCATCGAGGACATGCGAGCAGCGGCTGCTGTTGTCGATGGCAGAAAGGTGGCTCCGGGCGTGAGCGCAATGGTGGTCCCTGGCTCGGGGTTGGTGAAACATCAGGCTGAGAAGGAGGGGTTGGCGGACATCTTCATAGCCGCCGGTTTTGAATGGCGTGATGCCGGCTGCTCGATGTGTCTCGGGATGAACCCCGACGTCCTGGCTCCGGGAGAGAGATGCGCGTCGACATCCAACAGGAATTTCGAGGGCCGCCAGGGCCCGGGGGGCCGCACCCATCTCGTCAGCCCGGCAATGGCCGCCGCCGCCGCCGTTGCGGGCCATTTCGTCGATGTGAGCGAGGTCATGGCATGAGAAAGGTCTCTGCGGTAACCGGGCGAGCAGTCCCGATCGATCGTGAGAACGTCGATACCGATCAGATCATCCCGGCACGGCATCTCAAACGCATCGAGCGCGACGGCTATGGGCCTTTTGTCTTCGGAGCTTGGCGCGAGGACCCTGACTTCGTGCTCAACGATCCCGCATACGAGGGAGCAACGATCATGTTGACACGCTCGAATTTCGGTTCCGGGTCCAGTCGGGAACACGCCGTTTGGGCGCTTGACGGCCTGGGCATAGAGGTTCTGGTTGGCGTGAGCTTCGCTGACATTTTCAAGAGCAACTGTTTTCAGAGTGGCATGCTCACGGTCGAGCTCCCAGCGGATGACATCGACCATCTCATGGATCTGGTCCGGAGAGCGCCCCGGACCGGGATCTTGGTCGACCTACCAACCCAGACGGTCCAGATTGTGGGCAACGCCTGGAAACGAGGTTTCGAGATCGACCCGTATCGTAAGTATCGTCTTCTTCGTGGTCTCGACGACATCTCGATGACTCTCGAGTACCTCTCCGACATCGAAGCCTACGAGCGGCAAAGAGACGATGCCCTGCTCCCAAGCACTGCGTCATCCCAGCAGTCGAACGTGCGATGGAGACCTAACTACTGATAGTCGTCGTGCTCATCAAAGGGCTCGGCCGTGTCTGACAGCTTTTCGGTTATCCAACTGTCGATCTCTGCCCAGAGGTCATAGAGCCACGTCTCCTGCTCTTCGGGTGGAGGGATTCGCTCGGCAGGAAAGTACCAGATCCGGGTGGCCACATTCGTGTCCATGGGCATACCGCGCCAGATGTCCCCGAACGACACCAGCGCCTCGAGTCCGGCATGACCGACGAAGTACACATCGGTCTTGCCCGGGGCGGCCGCCAGCGCCGTCATCACTCCCTTTGGTTTGGGAGGGAGTGTGTTCTCGAGACTCTCGGCGCGCTCCGCCAAGTCGGGACGACCGATCTCCTTCAGTTTCTGGATGGCTCGCAAGTGGCGTTTGATCGTGTAGTTGCCGCCCTCGGGGAAGATCACAAACGCACAATTAGCATCCATGGATGCGGTCATCTCCTCGATAGCCTCGATAACCGCATTGCCCGCCTTGCCGGTAGCCGGGATGAAAGTGGAAGGAAGGCGATTCAGCATTATGTCGATCGCCGGGTCCCACTGGAGGAACTCCTTGAGGACGATACGCGGCTTGCGACCCAGCCGGTTGTAGATGGCATCCATCAACAGCATGGAGTCTCCGGGGCCTGCGTGTCGCGACAGGACCAGAATCGGCCTCCGCTCCTGACCGACGCTCGCCGGTGGATCACCCTCGGCGACCGTCACGACTTTGAAGGTGAACTTCGCTGAAGCAACGACCCGGCGAAGCATCCAGCCAAACAGCCGATAGTGGGCCTTCTGAAAGCCGGGTGATCGGATCTTCCACCCGAACCCCGAAGCGATCCAAAGCAGGAACAGCCCGACCACCGCCACGACATCTACCACCAGGTAGAGGAAGAGAAACCAGATGATGCGAAGCGGTCGCCACTTGCCGGGCACATATCGTGATAGGAAGGCAACCACAACCAACACCACCGGGAGCGCGAGCACCACGACCCCGATGCCGATCACAAAGGCCGGATCGATCAGCAGACGCCGAACCCAACGGGAAGGAGGTCTCATCACAGGCCATTCTCCTTCAGATAGGCGCTGCTTGCCGTGTATGCGCCTTCAACCAGCTCCAATGTGTCCCCGGTGTCCCTCCAACGCAGCTGACGACGGTCATCGAACTCGACGGGGTTCCCCGACGGCAGGACGTGTACGTCGATATCTGTCGGAAGTGTCTCCATGGCACTCGCGTATCTGTGACGTCTGGCGATCTCGAAAGAGATCAAGGCGGCCTCATGCAGTCTTTCGGGTGGCCGCAATGGTGCTTCGAGACGACCGACCTGAAGCACGTAGATGACTGAGGCGCCCAGCTCCACGGCTCGTCCCAGAGGCACCGAATTGACCAGTCCGCCGTCATAGAAGTGCTCCTGTCCGATCTCGATGGGAGGGAAGAGCACCGGGACAGCCGAAGAGGCGAGAAGAGCGGGGATCAACGGCCCCTTGGTGAACCAATGCTCGGCGGCTCTCTCGATCGAAGAGGCAACACATTGAAAGGGAATCTGGAGGTCCTCGATGTGCTTCTTGGCGCCGTGGACGTGCTCGAGAACGAGCTGCAGCTCCGCAGACCGGTGGATCGCCGGCTGAAGTGTGGCCACGTTCCTGATTCTGCTGAGCACACTGGCTTGGAAGAGGTCGGCGCCGGTCAACTCGTCCCAGAGACCTCCGAGCCTCTGAACTCCGGCAGGTCCGGGTTCAGCGGCGATCACCGAACCGTTGAAGGCACCAATCGAGGTCCCAAGGATGATGTCCGGTTCGATGCCTGCTTCGTCCAGAGCTCGGAGCATGCCGACCTCGACGGCGCCCCAGCGTCCGCCTCCGCCAAGGACATATGCCGTGTTGATGACTTCGCTCACGAGTCTTCCTCTTCGATGTACCACTCGGTGAAGTCATAACAGCGGCCGTCGCCCGCAAACCTGATGACGAAGAGGTTTCGATAGCTGGTGGGGGGGTCGAGATAGCGAGTCCGTCCGGTGATCACCGCGACTTCCTCCGAATCGACGAGTGGCTGCCACTCGAAATCCCAGTTGTCCTCGTCGTCGTCTATCTCCTGCCAGCGGGCAACGATCTCGGAGACCCCGTCCCACTCACCTTCCGCCGTCTGAGGGTCATAGACAGCGTCATCGGTGAAGAGGGCAGCAATGTGCTCCGACTCGTTGGTACTCCAAGCCAGGACATAGGAATCCATCCATGTGTCAAGACGCTCGCTCATGCGCCAGCAAGTTAGTGGTGTGTCCTCCGATTACCCGATCGCGGGTCCGGTTACGCCCCAGACGCCCTCCGCGCTGGGGTTATCCCCAAGACAGCCATGAGATCTTCGAACTGATCGAAGTGCAGTGATTGGGGTCCATCGCTGAGAGCAGTGTCGGGGTCGGGGTGTATCTCGACCATTATTCCGTGAGCGCCGATCGCTTCTGCCGCCAAAGCCAGCGGCGGCACGAGGTCACGACGCCCGGCAGCGTGTGAAGGATCGACGACCACCGGCAGGTGGGTCCGACTTTTCAACACCGGGACCGCGCTCAGGTCAAGGGTGTTTCTGGTCGAGTTCTCGAACGTTCTGATCCCGCGCTCGCAAAGGATCACCTGTTGATTCCCTTCCGCGAGGATGTACTCGGCTGCTTGAAGCAACTCGTCCAACGATGAGCTCATCCCCCGCTTGAGCAGCACGGGCCGATGGGTCCTTCCCACCGCCGCCAGCAGCGAGAAGTTTTGCATGTTTCTGGTACCGATCTGGAGGATGTCCGCCTTCTTGGCCACATCATCGACATCTCCGGGCGAGAGAACCTCGGTGACCACTGGCAGGCCAAAGATCTTTCCCGCTTCGGCGAGCATGTCGAGTCCCTCGAGACCGAGACCCTGGAACGAATATGGAGAAGTCCTCGGCTTGAAGCACCCGCCCCGTAAAACGGAGCCACCGGCATCACGCACCGCCCTCGCCGTTGCCACAATCTGGTCCCATGACTCAACTGCACATGGTCCGGCGATCATCACCAAATCGTCGCCACCGAACCTTGCCCCGGCAACCTCGACGACGGTGCTGGCAGACTTGTGGCCTCGACTCCCCAACCTGTAGCCCTTTGCGTCATCGGTGGTCGGTGACGGCTCTACGAGAGCCTTCCTGACTTTGGTGGGCGCCGACTCCGCTTTCGGGAGCTTGGGTTTCTGCCGCAGGTCACGTGAGGGGTAGCTCCCGAGCACTTTCAAGAACCTCGCCTCTCTCATCAGAGTGCCGAGGACCATGTCAACGGCACCCTCGCCAACCTTCCCCTCGAAGTCGACGTAGAACAGTTCCTCCCGAGGATTGTTTGGGATGGGACGCGACTCCAGCTTGACGAGGTTTATGTCACCATCGCTGAATATGGCAAGAGCGTCCATGAGAGCGCCCGGATGATTGCCAACGGCCATGACGATCGATGTCTTGGTCGGAACACCTTCGGAGATTTCTATCGGATCGGTCGCCGCCACCACGAAACGGGTGTAGTTCTCATCTCGATTGGCGATCGCGGACGTGAGCACCTGTAGATCAAAGAGGCGAGCTGCCTCTTCGGATGCGATTGCGCCGACCGAGGGGTCATTGAGATCCTTGATCCGCTTTCCGGACGATGCCGTATCACCAAAGTGAACGATCTCGCAGTCTTCGAGTGTCGCCAGAAACTCCGAGCACTGGGCGACTGCTTGCGGATGGCAATAGATCTTGCGCATGTCGGCAATCGAGGCACCCTCCAGGCCGAGCAGACAGTGACGGACCTTGAACTTGACATCGCCAGTCAGGTGGAGCCCACTATCGAGAAGAAGGTCGTATACCTCGGTGATCGCTCCCGATGTCGTGTTCTCGATTGGGAGCACCGTCACATCGGCCTTTCCGGTGCGCACGTTCTCAATTGCCTCGGAAAAGGTGGGTGATGTAACAACCGATATTTCGGTGCCCTTAGCACCGAAATACTGCTGACTTGCCAGATAGCTGTACGACCCCTCGATGCCCTGTATCGCCACGGTGACACCCGCCGTCTCGGTGGCATCACGCCCTAGAGCCTCTTGTTGGACCCGAACCGAGTCGTTGACGATTGCCCGCCAGACCTGAATTATCAGACCCGCGTCGAGGTCGTGATCCTGACCGGACATGACTCGCTTAGCGATCAGATCCTCCTCGCGGTTCTGATCCCGGGATGGTCGATCAACACGACCTTTCTCATGTGCTATTCGAAGGCTGAGCCCTTTTCGCTCGGCGAGCAGTTTGATGATCTCACTGTCGACGTGGTCGATGTCATTTCTCAATCGTTCTATGTCGGGTTGGTTTTGGGAATCAGTCATGGGTGCCTCAAACAAAGTAGGAAGGGAACAGGAAAGGAAACAGCGGAGGTGGAGTAGGTGGCGCTAGGCGCCGAAATAGACGAAGCCGGGGAAGCGACCGGGGCTATCGCCGGAGTGCACGGTGAGGCGGTTCGTCTGCATGTAGACCGGAATGCTCGCCAGAACATCCCGAAATGTCAAGATAAGGTCTGAGAATGCTTCGACTCGCCTCCGGGATCATCCTCATCATCGCCGGGCTCATCTGGATTCTGCAAGGCTTCGACGTGGCGTTCGCTCCCGAGAGCTTCATGACAGGAAACAGGTCGTGGGTGTTCTGGGGTGGGGCAGCGGTGGCTTCTGGAGCCGCCATGATCTGGTGGCAACGCCGCTCCACATGATGAAGAAACCGGTATTTCCTGCTCGTATTTCCGCTGGTCACCACAAACAACCCAAGTAGATTGCCTATCGACCGTGAACCACATCGACGAAGCCCACGAGCTGAGGGCCGTTGCACAGGACTTTGGCCTACGAGTCAATGACCTCCGCACCAACCCCTCGGTAAGCCGCTTCACCGTTGCCCTCAACGAGGGTGTCGACGCAGATCGGGTCTATGTGAACGCCTCAGAAACTCGACTCACCATCACCTTGGACCTGAGCGACGGCAAATCACGGCCTTTGTCATATGACGCGACCCTGGAGCGGATGCTGGAAGCCATCGGCAGCTAACTCAGGGGCCGAGCCTTACGCGATTAAAGGGCTGATTCGGACGACGACTTGCGCCAGAGCTCGAGGACGGTGCATCTCGAGCTCTTCAGAGGCCAAGGGCCCTGACGAAGAAGCTGGCCATCTCCGCTCGGCTGAGAAGACGATCCGGGCAGTATCGAGCCTCGTCCTGTGGGTCACATCCAAGGGTGATCTCCGCACTGGCCAGCTTGTTGATGGATCCCTCGAAGGGGTTTCCATCGTCGTCGTTGAAGAAGTCCGTCCCATCCGGGTTCTCATAGCCGAACGCACGCACCAGGAGTTCAGCCATCTCATCACGCTCGAGCGGACGATCCGGGCAATACTCGGTCTCAGTGCAGCCAAAACCGATCCCCGCAGTCTGAATCTTGTCGATCTCGCCTTCGAAGAGATGGCCGCCGACATCGGTGTAAGCAGACACCCCACTGGCAGCACTCAGGCCAAGAGCCCTCGCGATAAAGGCTGCCATCTCGCCCCGAGTGATGTTTCTCTCTGGACAGAACTCATTGTTGAGGCTGCAGCCAATGGTGATGCCCTCCACGAAGATCTTGTCGATATCGACCTCATGAACGGAATAATCGTCATCGCTGAAATAGCCCGTCCAACCAGCCTGGGCGTTGAGCAGGTAGGGATACGGATTGATGCGGGTGCCGTCCTGCCAGATCTCGAAATGAAGGTGAGGCGCAGTGCCTTCGGCATTACCTGAATCACCGACCCACCCGATCAACTGGCCGGCCTCGACCTGAGTGCCGACCTGTATTCCCGGCGCAATTCCATATCCTTGACCATCATCGCCATAAGAGCCATCTGGATTCTGTGTGTCGTTGTTGAGGTGGACGTATTGAGTAGCCCACCCACCGCCATGATCGATCTTGAGTAGGCAGCACGTCGACCCGATCCACTGGACGGTTCCTGCCGCAGCGGCCACGACCGGCACCCCTTTGACGCCATAAGTGAGGATGTCGGTGGCGTCGTGTCGGCGCGGACATCCGGAGCCGCCCCGACAGGCGTCGAAGGTGTCTGTGTAGTAGCTATCCCCGCCCACGGGAAAGACGATGTTGTTCGGATCGAAATCCGCGGCCAGAGCAGGGATAGCCAGGGCCACCAGCGTGACCAGGACAGTCCCCGTGACCATCAAACGACGCAAAAGAAACTTCACTGCTTGACTTGATCTATCGACCTGGCTCAACACGAACTTGAGTGCCAATACGACGTGGGTTGAACGCGATCACCGACGAAACGTCCCCGGAAACGTTGAAGGCATCCTCCCCCTTGGCCTTCAACAGTACGCTTGTCTCATCGCGGAGGCCAACGGAATTGCTTGCTTGTTCGGCACCGATGCGGTTTAGCTGAATATCTGCGGGAGCCCCTCATGTCAACTCAATGGATTACTCACAAGTTCGGGGGCACCAGTCTCGCCGACGTCGATGCCTTCGGCGCGGTCCGTGACATCCTTGTGGCACCCACCGATTCTCGTCAGGCTGTCGTGGTGTCGGCGGTGGCAGGTGTGACAGATGATCTGATCGATTTGGCCGGCATGGCCGGCAGTCGGGACACCGGTTACGAGGACAAGACCAGACGGATCCGCGAGAGTCAGGCGACTCTGATTGACCAGCTCGTACCCGGTGGTATAGGAGGCGCCCTTCTGGCGAAGGTCGATGACGACATCGAAGAGATCGGCGGGCTTCTCAAAGCGTCCTGGGTGATGCGCACCTCCACCAGCACCACCGATGCAGTGGCCGGGTACGGGGAGCTGTGGTCGGCGAGACTGCTCGCTGCATTCTTGGCCGAGTCCGGGATGGACGTGACGTGGATGGACGCACGCGAGGTGCTGGTCGTCAACCCGGCGGAATTGGTTTCGGCGGTGGACTGGGAGACCTCTCAGTCCAATCTTGACGAATGGCTGGCGGGCTGTGACAGCGACATATTGGTCATCACCGGATTCATCGCGTCGGATCCACAAGGGTCGCCAACAACCCTTGGCCGCAATGGGAGCGACTACTCGGCGTCGATCTTCGCGGCTCTTCTGTCGTCGGTGGAGATATCGATTTGGACTGATGTCGACGGTGTCCTAAGCGCCGACCCTCGACTGGTACCCGACGCAAGGGTCCTCGAGGAGCTCTCGTACAACGAGGCGATGGAGCTTGCCTACTTCGGCGCGGAGGTCCTCCATCCCGCCGCGATGACACCGGCGGTCAGGGAGGGGATCCCGATCCACATTCGCAACACGTTCAACCCGTCTGGCCAGGGGACGCGGATTCATGTTCAGTCGAGGACGGATTCTCCGGTTAAGGGGTTTGCCTCCATCAGCGCAATCGCCCTGCTCAACCTGGAGGGATCGGCGATGGTCGGGGTTCCCGGTATCAGCGAACGTCTCTTCGGTGGCCTTCGCCGGGCCGGCGTCTCGGTTGTGATGATCTCCCAGGGAAGTTCGGAGCACTCGATCTGTTTCGCCATCCCCCAAGACCAGGCGCGTCTGGCGAGCTCGACAATCGAAACCGTCTTCGAGACAGAGCGCAGTCGTGGGATTCAGACCCTGGAAGTCACCGAGAATTGCACGATTCTCGCTGTGGTCGGGGACACCATGTCGGGCACACCGGGTGTCGCCGCCGGCTTCTTCGGCGCCCTGGCGAGAGCTGGGGTCAACGTGAGGGCCATCGCCCAGGGCTCGTCGGAGCGGAACATTTCCGTCGTCATCGACGAGGTCGACGCCGCCAAAGCCCTGCGAGCGGCACACGCCGGGTTCTACCTCTCCAAACAAACGCTTTCCATCGGTCTCATCGGTCCCGGGCATGTCGGGTCGACTTTTCTCGACCAGTTGGCAAGCAGAAGCAAGTGGCTTCTCGAGGAGTTCGGGGTCGACCTGCGAGTACGGGCGATCTGCACCACCAAGAAGATGATCGTGGACGAAGCGCCGATCGAGCTCACACACTGGCGGGAGCGTCTCGACGAGGAAGCAGTACCCGCCGATCTCGATGAACTGGCCGCATATGTCCATACCGAGTCGGTGCCCCACGCAGTGATCATCGACTGCACTGCCAATGAAGATGTCGGATCACGCTATCTCGACTGGCTCTCTGCGGGGATTCACGTCATAACCCCGAACAAGAAGGCCAATACCGGGACTCTCGATTACTACCGCTCGTTGCGGGAACACGGGCGTCGAGCCGACGCTCACTACCTCTACGAGACCACCGTGGGTGCGGCACTCCCCATCCTGCAAACTCTCCGTGATTTGGTGCAAACCGGTGACGAGATCCGGCGCATAGACGGCATCCTCTCGGGCACGCTGTCGTATCTCTTCAACAGTTTTGACGGATCCAAACCTTTCTCGGAGATAGTTCGCCAAGCTTGGGAAGAGGGATACACCGAGCCAGATCCCAGAGAGGATCTATCCGGGCTCGACGTTGGCCGCAAAGTGGTCATCCTCGCCCGTGAGATCGGCATGGATCTGGGTCTGTCCGACCTGGAGATCGACGGTCTGGTACCCAAGGGGCTGGAAGACGGCTCGGTGAACCACTTTCTCGACCGGCTCGAGAACCACGACGACGAGATGGCCCACCTTGTCGAGGATGCCAGATCACGGGGAGAAGTGCTCCGATTCGTCGGCTCTATCGCCCCCGGAGAGGGTTGCTCGGTTGCCCTGCGCTCCTATCCAACCGACCACCCCTTCGCCCGGATTCACCTCACCGACAACATCGTCCGATTCCAGACTGCTCGCTACAACGACAACCCCCTGGTCGTGCAAGGCCCCGGAGCCGGCCCCGAGGTCACCGCCGGAGGAGTATTTGCCGAACTCCTCCGTTTAGCCTCCTACCTCGGAGCCACCCTGTAGCTCCTCACCGCCGTGACGGAGCAGACCAACCACAAGCCCCTCAGACAATGCGTCCCACGAGGCTTCGATGATGTTCTCATGCACGCCGATCGTCCCCCAGGACGAGACACGGTTCGCAGTCTCGATGAGCACGCGAACTCTTGCTGAGGTCCCGTCCTCGCTGTCGAGCACCCTCACCCGATAGTCGGTGAGCCTCAGAACGTCGACTTCGGGGTATCGGTCCCGCAGGGCGGTACGCAGAGCCTGGTCGAGGGCATGGACAGGACCCACCCCTTCACCAACGGTCGCCCGCCGCACGCCATCCACCACAAGTTCGAGAGTCGCCTCCGAAACAATGGTCTCACCAGAGCGAAAATCTGACTGGACATGAAACGCCTCCAGATCGAAGAATGGGTTCGACCAGCCTCCAAGCCTCCGAACCAGCAGTTCGAACGAGCCGTCAGCCGCCTCGAAGTGATAGCCGTCGTGCTCCAACTCCTTGACCCTGTCCACTATCGCCGCGGCGTCGCCCACGTCGACCTGAAGACCCATCTCCTCGACCTTGGCCAGCACGGACGCCTTTCCACCGAGCTCGCTCACCACCATCCGGGTCTTGTTTCCCACCTGACCGGGTTTCTCGTGTTCATAAGCATCGGATCGGCGAGCGAGCGCGGAGGTATGGAGACCAGCCTTGTGGGTAAAAGCGGAAGCTCCGACGTAGGGGCTATGCGGGTCCAGGGAGATGTTGACGATTTCGGCGATGTGGTGAGAGATGGGAGTGAGAAGACCGAGATCACCCTCTATTGGCCTGAGACCCTTCTTGAGCTGCAGGTCCGGAATCAGTGTCGAGAGATCAGCATTTCCGGTGCGTTCGCCGTATCCGTTGATACAACCCTGGACCTGGGTGACTCCGGCTTCGACAGCGGCGATCGAGGCCGCGACGGCGGTCCCCCCATCATTGTGATAATGGACACCGATCGAGGCGTCGGCAAACGCCCTCTGAACCTCCCGAATCACAGCAGTCGTCGCCGTGGGCAATGTGCCACCGTTGGTGTCGCACAGGACAAGACGTTCCGCACCTGCATCATGAGCTGCCCGGAGCACATCGAGAGCGAACCCCGGATTAGATGCGTATCCATCGAAGAAGTGCTCGGCGTCGAAGAAGACCCGACGCCCGTGTCCCTTGAGGAACTCAATCGACTCACCCACCATTCGCACACCCTCATCGAGGTCGATTCGCAGTGCTTCGGACACGTGGTAATCCCAGGTCTTGCCGACGATGCAGACGTGTTCGGTCTCGGCGTCGAGGAGGGCTCGCAGCTGATCGTCGGAGTCGGTGTCGCCTCGGGGTCGCCGTGTTGAGCCAAAGGCGGTCAAAGTGGCCGTGGTCAAGTTCAGTTCGGTCCTGGCTCGCTTGAAGAACTTGGTGTCTTTCTGATTGGCTCCCGGCCAACCCCCCTCGATGAAGGCGACTCCGAGATCATCCAGCAGTCCGGCAATTCTCAGCTTGTCGTTGACCGTGAGACTGATCCCAACCTGTTGGGACCCGTCCCGAAGGGTCGTGTCATAGATCTCGAGTGTCATCTCGCCTCCAAGCGATGCTCAAAAGACAAATCCTCTGCGGTGACAGAGGATTGGGCGCGGCCGGTCTTGG
>JAZFTT010000141.1:0-2873 GCA_036446835.1 Acidimicrobiia bacterium | reverse complement strand
TAATGGGACGAAGACAGACCGCCATCGGCACTCTGGTGGAAAGACACACCCGTTATCTGATGCTGTTCCTCTCCCCGACGGGAACACCGCCCAAGCCGTCCGAACTGCGTTGGCTGCCACGGTTCAACGGTTACCCGAACACGTCTGGAAGTCGGTGACCTGCGGGAGCGGTTGCTGCGAGTAAGGCAGTGTCATAGTCGGCGGTCAGCGTCTGCCCTGTCCCGGTTCGGGAGTTCCGACCAAGGCCACCCGGTTTCCATACGATCCGGCTCCGGCCTCCATCTCATGGTGGGCCTTGCCGATTTCCTCAAATCGGAACACATCGCCTAGACAGGGGTCGATCTTGCCGTCAATGACCAGTTGGTTATAGGCGAACGCCTGCTCGTCGTTTGTCCCGTGTGATCCTTGGAGACGCTTCTGGCGCACCCAGTGGTATCGGAGATCCACTACCGCGGTGTAGCCCGTCGTTCCGGCACAGATGACCACCATTCCGCCGGGCTCGCACACGAAGATGCTGGTGGGGACAGTTGCCTCACCGGGATGCTCAAACACGATATCGGGATTGCGACGTTCACCGAGTTGGTCCCAAACCGCCTTGCCGAAGGCTCGGGCACCTCCGATCCACTCGCGTTGTCCTTCGCTGTCCTCCCAGTGGGGCGGCACACCCCAATGGTCGAAACGATTGCGATTCACATAGCCAACCGCACCTAGCTGTTTGCAGTATTCGCCGCGTTCGTCGCTCGAGACGACAGCAACGGCACGAGCGCCATGTGCGGTCGCCAGCTGTATCGCCTGTGTGCCGAGACCACCCGAGCCACCCCAGACAAGCACAACATCATCCTGTTTGAGGGTGTTGCCCTCCCATCCAAATAGCATCCGATAGGCGGTAGTCCCGACCAGTGAGGGAGCGGCGGCTTCCTCCCATGTCAGCCGTGGGGCCTTCGGCATCACCTGATGTGATTGTGCGACGCAGAACTGGCCAAACGAACCGAAGTTGGTGTTGTAACCCCAGATAGAGGCCGAAGGGGCGATCATCGGGTCCTTGCCCGCTTTGATCCACGGGTCGGCTGGGTTCCACCAGCCGTGATGAGTAACCACCTCCTCACCCACAGAAACATCCTCAACAGCGTCTCCCACGGCGTAGACGATCCCGGAGACATCGCTACCTCCAATATGGAAGTCGTAGGGCTCGCCGGCTTTCTGACGAACCGCGATGACATCGATAGGGATGCCGCGGGCTGCCCACACATTGTTGAAGTTGATTCCCGCAGCCATGACTGCGATCAGCACGTCGTTGGAGCCGAGCTCGGGAACGGCCATGACTTCCGGTTTAAAGGCGGTCCTGGGATCGCCGAATCTTTCGCTGCGGACGACCTGTGCGTACATTTGGTCGGGTACCTCACCGACTGGAGGTAACTGGCCGATTTCAACAAGCTGGCTCATAGTGCCCTCCCTTTGACGGGCTGACGGACGTTCGGCACCTCAGTCATCCCGCCGGCCTCACATTCCAGATCGCAACCGCACCTCGAATAACGCTCCATTGTTTCCTTACTCCATCTCCCCGACAACGAACATCGCTGCCAGTACCAAAAACTATATAAGCCAACGGATCGACATTCATTTCAGCCGGGCCGACCAGCCTTGAACCTCAGATCGGCCCGCACATGACCACACTTATGGGCGGCCACAGGTATGCAATCGTTACGTTGGTGCGTGTAGCTTTCACGGCCCTCCCACTGGGGACTCCCTGGTCCTTATCAAGAGCGAACCCCACCACCACACCTGGGGTGTTCCCTAACGAGTCAGATGGCTGAGGATCGTGGTCCTCGCCGACCGGAAGTGGACGGCTTAAGTGAGGTTGGCCGTGAGGCGACGGGTTGAGAGCCTCCTCGGGGAATCCCTGAGGAGAGTCAGGAGGATCAGGGGTCTTCGGGGGTCATACCCTATGGACGAGGCGAGTCGATTGTTGCATCGTGGAGATTGACAGATGACATCACGACAAGGAGACCGTCCATGACCACCGAAACCCCCACCGAAACCTTTCCTGCTCCTTATGAGGCTTCCTCGAATTCTCGCAACCTGGCCATGCTGAGCCATCTCTCGGCGTTCGTTGCCTTCCTCGGCATCCCGTCGCTGGTCGGCCCGCTAGTGGTGTGGCTCCTCAATCGGGACGACCCCTACGTCGAGGCGCAGGCCAAGGACGCATTGAACTTCAACATCTCGTTTCTTCTCTACGGTTTGGTTGCGGCGATCTCGATCATCCTCCTGATAGGCATCATCGCCCTCCCCGCCGTGGTTGTCACCTGGTTTGTGCTGGTGATCGTGGCGTCGGTGAAAGCGGCAAACGGCGAGAACTACCGGTATCCCTTCACTATCCAGTTCGTCTCCTGAACGACCATCCTCCTCCCCTCTCTCAGAGGGGAGGCCCGGCACTTATGGGCGGCGCTTGTTGGTGTTTGGAGCTGGTTCAGTAGGGCTTGTTGAGTCGGGTTTGGAGTGTCTCCCAGATGTCCATTCCGGCTTCATTCTCGAGGAACCCTTGGGGGTATGTCGGGATGCCGGGAGCGCTGACCTGGTTCAGGTCGTCCATCTCTTCGTCTGTCAGGTCCCATTCGAGAGCAGCGAGGTTGTCATCAAGCTGGTCGGTGGTCCGACATCCCAACAGCACCGAACTCACTGTTGGTCTCCGGCGAAGCCAGTTGAGAGCAACTTGGCTCATGGTCACTTCGTCCTTTTCGGCGACCGCGCGTACCCCGTCGAGGATACGCCAGGTCCCCTCGGTGTCTCTCACGTTGTACGCCTCCAAGCCTCGGGTTGGATCCTCGCCGAGGCGAGAGGCTCCGGTGGGTTTGGTGGTCCGTTCGTACTTCCCG
>JAZFTT010000140.1:0-2215 GCA_036446835.1 Acidimicrobiia bacterium | reverse complement strand
GCGCAACTGGTCGGCGAAAACGAAGGCAACAATCGCACCGACCAGGATGGCAATCGCCATTTTGACGATCCGCCATCGCAATTCATCGAGGTGAGTGAGAATTGATTGTGGCTCGGCGTCGCTCACTCGGCTTCCTCGTCGAAATCCGAGGTCCTTTCGAGCTCTTCGAGGTCGGCCATGGCATCCTCGGGCGTGGGGCCGGACACAGGTTTCGGTCCCGTCCAGTCGAGACTCCGTGAGTCTGCGGACTTGACATCTCGTTGGATATCCTTGAGTGGCTGCTTCAATTCCTCCAGCGGAGCCTTGAGCTCCTCTCCCACCGCCTTGAGGTCGGCGACCTCCGATTCGAGGCCCCGGGAGATCTCTCTTGCCGCCGCGCGAAGCTCCGCGATCCACCCCCCTATCTTGCGCGCCAACTCAGGCAGGCGCTTTGGACCCAGCACGACAAGTGCTAGAACCGCAATGATGATGATCTCGCCGCCCTGAAGCATGGAGACGGATGCTAAAGGTTTAGAGTCGGATACAGGAGAAGGCGGCGACTCCCCCGAGCCGCCACCCTCAAGTCGAGGAGCACCCTGCCCTTGGCACCCGTCGACATCTCTTGGAGGTGAGCCAGGTCAGCCGGCCAGCAGACGGAGCGGATCCGGCTCCGTTTCTAGGGCGGTAGAGAAAGCTTCGATCTCCCGTTCGGTGATCGGATCAGCGTTGATGACCTCGAACTGCACCCCGGTGGCGAGGAGCACGCTGACGACGCGGGAGTTGGCCGGCCGACGCTGTATGGATGTGCACGTCGGGCACCTGAAACGGTAATCACCTTCCCTGCCACCCGGATGTAGCTCCAAAGCCACATCGTCTGGTGTCAGGTGTATGTCGCCGCATCTGCTGCACGTCGTCTTGATGGTGGTCATCTCTGGTCTCCGGTCACCCATTCGTAGCCTTTTGATCGGCACTCATCGGGAGAGACTGAAGATCCGTGTTGTAGGTCTAACGACCCCTATCGGTAGACAGCAAGGAGACGGCTCCCCAGATCCTCCACACGTTCGGCGACTTCGACGCCTTTGATCAGCCTGGCGTCCTGCCCGAGACGGAGAAGCAGGCGGGCGGGCACTTCGGCGTCCGGCGCTGAGAATCGGATCCGTGTGGAGCGACCGCTCTGACGGAGAACCTCCACCGGGTAGTACTCGAGGACCCAAAGTGCCTTCGCGTAGAGATCGATCGTGCACACCACATCGTCCTCAGAAGCCGTGTAGCCGACTCCGGGCTCCGGGACACGCTTCGGCCGCTCGAATCTGTCATCGGTCACCTCGAGGTCTCGAATACGGTCGACACGGAAGGTGCGCTCGTCGTCGACGAGGCGGCAATGTCCCATGACATACCAGCGGCCCAGGGTGGTGAAGACGGTCCATGGCTCGATGTCTCGGTTGGTGGTTTCCTCCTTGCCAACGGAGCGATATGTGATCTGGACCACCCTTCGGTCGGTGGCGGCTCTGCGGAGGATGCCGACGTTGTCAGACTCGTCCACGACGTCCACGACAAGGGCCGAAGAGGCCTCCGGCATGACCGCCTCGGTCAGTTTTCGCACAGCAGACTCCAGCGCGGGTGTCGCCTCCCCCATTCCGACAACCGTCATCCCCGCGGCCAACAACCCGAGAGCCTCGGTCGACGTCAACCGCGGTGCACGCGTGAAATAGTCGGCGGCGTCGATGATCACCTCGTCCTCGTCGATATAGGCCTCCATGAGATCCCCCGGTCCATATCCGGGAAGCCCACACACGAAGACGGTGTTGAGATCACGGGTGAGTTGGCTTTCGGAATAGTCGAACCGGTCGAGGATCTCGCTGACATCAGCCGACTTCTTCTCCAGTACATAGGGAATCAGAGCCAGAATGCGCGACAGACGGGAAACGGTTCGCGAGCTGGTCATGGGAGCTTCTCCATGGCGGCCTCGACGCGGGTGCGGATCTCGTCTCGAATCTCAGGTGGATCCAGAATCTCGGCCGCGTCAGCAAAACTGAGCACCCATCCGACGAGGGCATCGCGGTTGGCAACCGGCACTGTGGCCACCAGTTCGGCTTCGGGTCTTTCGAGTCCGAGGGTTCGGGCCGCCCACCACGCAACCTCGGAGTCGAAGCGAATCGTTGCCTCGACCTCGGGGCCAGAACCGGCCTCCCAGGGTTGTCCGTCCATTAGCGACCTGACGTCAAAGCCCTTCGGC
>JAZFTT010000139.1:0-4476 GCA_036446835.1 Acidimicrobiia bacterium | reverse complement strand
TGCCTGGCATCGTCGGCGTCACCTTGAGGTGATGGCGACGTTTTGCAGGATGACCGTGGCCACCACCAGCAACAGAGCTGCGACCAGCACCCGCTTGGCAAGCCGACGCAATGGAACACGGACTCCAGCACCAAGAACCGCCCCCGCCGACGCCATCTGCACCGTCAACACCACCCACCACGAGACCAGCAGGGCTCCACTCGTGGCAGCCACCGACCAGAACCCCGCCAGCAGTGCACCGCCAACGACAGCACCGGCAACGGCGCCAATACCGGCACCATCACGCCAGTTCCCGGTCTGTAATCGGGACAGCAACCAACCGAGAGCGACGACCTCGACGGCGAAAGAGGCGTACCCGGCGGGGATCCGCGCAAACAGTTGGTCCGATGTGAGCAAATAGGGATCGTCACGCTCGAAGAGGAACGCAAACACGCCGCCGTAGAAGAAGAAGTCCACGGCGATCGTGGTGAACCACGCAAGGAATAACACCCATGTACGTTGTCGCCGACTCAGTTCACGCGTTGGAGTTTCGGTCGTCACAGCCGTTCCTGACTGTTTTGTGAGCGCCTTGCCTGATTGTTCCCCTCAGCCCTAGGCGGCCATAGAGGAGAAGGTCCTAAGGCTAGGGACCGACCCACCTGCATATGTAGGGAACTCACCTACAAACTGAAATGCGACATGACCGGCGGCGCCTCCGGCGCTCCTTGGCTGGCTCCATTCGCCAGCAGTTTGGGAACCGGGACAGTGATGTCAGTCACCTCCTACCGATACTTGGGGTACGGGCCGAAGTTCAACGGCGACACCGAAGCCGTCTACAACGTCGCCCTGGGGGCCAATAAGAACCCGTAGTGGGCAACTGACAGATCCATGAGGACCGGAGACAGCTAAGCCTTCGTCGGCTGTTGCTGCCGATCCCTGCATAAATGGCATGGATTGCAACACCTAGTCACAGATGGCGCTGCTTTCTCCCTCATTACTGGGGTTGTCGTTCCCGGACTAGCTTCAGAGACCTCGATCAAGGAGGGGTAATGAAGATTGAACTGTCTGAAGTGATCAACCACCCAATTTCTGACGTGTTCACCTTCTATGCCGACGACCATCTTCAGAACCATCCGAGATGGGATCCGGAAATGCAGTTGAGTTTGGCAACGGACGGAGCTGTTGGGATCGGCACAGTCTTCAACCGTCGTCACACGCATTTTGGCGACCCCATAGAGGGGTCGATGACGGTCATCGAGTTCGAACGTGATGAGTTGTTTGGACTGGCCATCGATGATGGCTTCGGAGAGTTCTATGCCCGGCTCCGCTTCGAACAGGTCGGAGGGTCCAGCACCAGAGTCTCAGCCGTGGTTGATGTCCCCTCCATGCCCGACTCCGCAGACGCAAGCCGTCTAATCACCGTCGCCGAGAAGTGGCTCCATAACACCGAGGATCTTCTCTAAAACCCCAATCGCTACCCCGATCCCATTCAACGCCCACAGGTGCCGTCAAGAGTGCTGTGTCTGAACGATTGCGTCGGGTGGCGGACTGCTGAAGGCCGCAACGGCCAACATCGCCCATCCAACGGACGCGACAAGCAGCGGAACCTCGATAAGCCGCTCATCAATCCCCTCCAGTACCGCCCCAAAGGGGATAACAGCAAGCAATGCCCACGCCAAGAACGTCGGTGTGGACGACCATTTCGGGAGAAGGCCTTTGCGGCGAGTGTCCCCACCTATAAGGAAGAAAACGAGAATGGTCGATAAGAAGTTGACCAGATACGCCGGGTCACCCAGCCCGTCCTCGTTTTGGGCGAAGTGAGCGATCGCAGCTGTGGCTCCAGCAACGACTGCAAGCCAACCCAGACCGACCAGAAGCCACCTAGGTCGGCGAAGCGCACTCACCAGCGAATACACCAGCGTGACTACAGACACTCCAAAAAAGAACGGTGCAACCTGAAACGCATGGTCAGGCTGGTTTCCTGTGATGATAATTGCAACACCCTTATAGACCCACAGGATTGCGCCAACCGCTGCCGTGGTCCCGCACCAAACAAGCAGCCATCTCACATGCACGCCACGCCGAGGAGCATGAGCAAACCGTAAACCACGTTAGAACAATCCGCCCAAGAGATGGCGTAGGGTCGATTGCTGATAGTGAACAATTCGATGAGCGAGAAGGTTGATCTGACCCCGGTCGATGGCGTTGAAGTGACCGTCGTCATGGACAATGCGGTCGACATTCTTGCCGCTCCGACCGAGTCCGCTCTCCGGCCTTCCTGGGGGTGGGATTGGACCGATCAACCTCGGATCATCGGCTGCTTATGAGCCTCCCGCTAGGGGTGAGGATCTGTATCGATGTTACGAGGTCCGGTGTGAGGCCGGGGTCGAGGGCGACGTGGAACTCGGACGGGCCTACTCGAATGCCGACGCCGGCGATGATGTCGTTTACAGCGACGAGGATCTCGTCGCCGTCGTAGCCGACGACGGTGATTACAGCGACGAGATGGGAGCGGTCGGGCGTCCGAAGAGCGAAGTCGGACGGAACGCTGGCTGACGCCCCCTCCAAAGGTGACGGTGACCTCGGTAGCGGTTCCCCGACCAGCGAGCCCGAGGCTCCTAGTCGAAAGAGCTGTGGCGGCCCGTTGGCCGTGCTGATCCACTCTGCGCGAAGCGTGACCAGGTGGCGGAGCTCTTCGATGTCCTGGACCGGGGTGAATTGTCGACCACCGGACCGGTATGCGTCCGTGCGAACCGTGGGGATGTCGCCCCCGAATAGGTCGACGCCGTCGAATGCGAAGGCGTCGGGTTGTCCGCCTTGTAATGCCACCAGTGTGGGTGCGATGTCGATAGTGAGGGCTGGAAGATCCGACATCCCGATCTCTGTGCCAGCAGGCGTCTTGATGAAGAGCGGAACTGCGGTGACTTCCAGTGGCGCGCTGCCGGGCTGACGTTGGGGACCGGGCTCGAAGGTGAGCCCGTGGTCGGAGGTGACTATGACGATGGCGTCGTTCCACAGGCCGCCTTTTCTCAACAATTCGACGGCTTCGCCCAGCAGCTTGTCGGTGGCGACCAGCTGCATCTGGAGGCGCTGCCACCCGACGAGTCGGACGCGTTCGTCGTCCGGCCAAAAGGTGCTTCCCAAGGTGCCGGGAAGATCGACCGGTGGGTAGACCGTGCCGTCCGTGGTCAAAACGTAGGGCTGGTGGGGCAAGATAGAGTGGAGGAAGTAGAGAGGCGGACGGTCGCCGGTCGGTTCGGTGGCGAAGAGGGCGCGGAGTCGTGCCGCCTCGGTCTCCGCGCTCCACCCACCAGCTACGATGTCACCCGAGGGGGAAGCACCCTGGCCGGCCGCACCGTTGGCCCTCGAACCCGACCTGAAGTGGCTCCACGAGCGCCGGACTGCGTCATTCTCGTAGAACGGAAGCACAGTGTCGGCGAGGTAGACGGCGGTGTCCTCGATCAGGAGGCCCACGCCGACACTTCGCTCTGCCGTTCCGGCACAGTTTTCGCCGTCGCACAGCCGGGTGAATGCCTCGGATGCGAACACCTCGTGCGAGCCAGAGAACAGGCTAAGGATCAACGTCGGGTAGTTGGCGCCGACCGCCGCGCGTTCGGGGTGAGGTTCGACACCCGACAGCAGCGCAGGTAACGAGTCGGAGGTCTGTGGCGACACGCTCGAGGTGAGCCGGAAAAAGGTCGATTGTCGGGCGAGGTCGGCGAAGGCTGGGAATCGTTCGGCGTTGACAGTCAGATCGGCGCTCAGCAGGGCGTGTACCGGCAGCTCATCGAAGACAATGACCACCACGGGCACTGGACTTGGCACGATCGCTGCGGCAGCTGCCCCAGCGTCGCTGGATCTGATATAGGTTCCCACGTCGGAGGGGCCGAACCAGACGATGAGCGCTACGAAGGTCGCCACGACCGTGATCGCAAGATTCTGGTGCCAGCGCCGAACATGCACCAGAACTCCGGCAGTGACACCGAGGCCGAGCGACAACCATCCCAGTTCCCGTAGCAGACCTGTGACAGCCAGCCCGGCAAGGATCGACACGGCCAGGCTCCACGCGACCGAGGTGTTGGCGACACGACCAATCGTCCAGCATCCTGCTGCGACCAGGAGCGGGAGCCCAACCACCAACCCGACTCCAAATACGGCTGTGCCCGCCGCAGAGAGCTCATGGGCCACGACGAAGGCGGGTTCGGCTGCCAATTCGAGGTACGGGCCCAGCACCGCGACCGACCACAGACCCACAATGGCCGCCAACAAGCCGACCCGGCGGGTGCGAATCGCAGGTTCCGATCGGTGGTCGGCCCCCTCCCGGTTGGCGTAGGTCGTCCTCATGACGCCGCGAGCTGGCGGATCTCGCTCATGGTGTGCTCGCTGGCATGGCCGTCGCCATACGGCCATTCAATACCAACAGCCAACCGAGGTGACCGTCGACGGCGTCGACGTTCTGAGGCCGGTGAAAGATAGCCAGCACAAACCCGTTGGCGA
>JAZFTT010000138.1:0-12292 GCA_036446835.1 Acidimicrobiia bacterium | reverse complement strand
GGCCATGTCGGCCGGAGATCTCATGTCACGTCTCCGCGAGGATGCTGACAAGAAGATCGTTCCTGCTGCCGGTGGGTCTCCACTTGTGCGTGCGTATCTTCTGGATCAGTCCAAGTGGCGGATGTCCAAAGATCAATTCATAGCCAGATACGCCCGTGTGCTCGACTCGTTTGATCCTCCCGACCCGACCTCCAAACCGTTGATGTTGATCGAGGCGAAGAACGACCCTTTGGTGTCTGCCGAGCTGAGGAAACTGCTGAAGGAGACCTACCCCGGGGCCGAGGCGGTGTCACTGGACGATGTAGGTCACTTCCCATATCTCAACGACGCAGAGAAATACAACACTTTGCTGGAGGAGTTCCTGGGTTAGGAGTCTGCTGATTAATGCCGTTGCTCAGATTGGCGGCCAGGCGCGCCAGTCGCCAGGGCGAGGATACGCCACTCCTCGTGTCGGAATGGCGAAAACGAGACCACAGCGAGCGGTGATGTCCTGGTCGTCAAGATGGGTGACATGCACTATTCAGCGGGCTCCTAATTCACCAGCGACAGCCACGCCTCGGCCACTTCGAAGAATGGCTCTTTGCGATTCTCCAGTTCTCCGACAATCCGCTCAGTCTCAGCCTCCGCCCGAAGGATCATCTCCTTGGTGTATCCATACTTGACCTGATGGATCTGGAACTCGTCCTCGTCATCGATCTCCACGGTTCCGTCATGCTGGACAATCACGTCTAGATCGAGATCGATCATCTCGTAGCGATTCTCCGACTTCCAGACCGGTGGCGTGACGATGTCGACAAAGTGGGAGAACTGTGTCGTGGCACCGTTGTAGTGGAGATGCCACCAGCCGTCATTAGGGGCACAGAAGACTGCATCCTCTCCAGTTGATCGGACCGACTCCTCGCCCTTCCAACGTCTGGTTCCCTCGGGAACGGCTATCCAGAACCCGTATTGGTCTTCCCCCAAGAACCACGCCTCAAACCGCCAATGAAGGATATCGGGGTTCTTGAGAAACTGGACTGTCACCGGTCGCACCCTCGAATCCTAAGCAGATCGCCGTTTGCACTACCGGCGTAGTGGTAATACCTTTCTAGATCGTTAGGTACCTAACGATCTAGAGAGAGGATCGAGATGAGATGGGCAATAGCCGTCATCGTTGGCGCAATGGCTATGGCCTCATGTGGTTCGGGCGGGTCCGGCGATCTGCTCATTGTCTACTCCGGGCGAAGCGAGGAGTTGGTTCAGCCGCTAATCGACCAATTCACCGAGTCCACGGGTATCGAGGTCGAGGTGCGATACGCCGGATCGACCGACCTCGCCGCCACCCTTCTCCAGGAGGGTGACTCCACAGAAGCCGACGTTTTCTTCGCTCAGGACCCTGCTTCTCTCGGCTCGGTCGCCGGCCTGCTCGCCGAGCTTCCCCAATCGGTCCTGGATTCGGTTGACCCCAGATTCGCCGATCGAAAGAGGCGATGGGTGGGAACCTCCGGCCGTGTTCGCACCTTCATCTACAACACCGGCACCTCCAATAACCTGCCCCAGACAATTGATGATGTGACCGACCCCAGTTGGTTCGGAAAGGTCGGAGTGGCCCCGACCAACGGGTCGTTCCTGGCGTTCGTGTCCGCGATGATCCTGGAACGAGGAGAGGAAGAGACCCTCCGATGGCTCCAGTCGCTCGCCGCCAACGAACCTCAGGACTATCCCAAGAACACGCCAATCGTCGCGGCTGCCGATGCGGGGGAGATCGAAGGCGGGCTCGTCAACCATTACTACCTGCTGCGGTTGCGCGCAGAAGGCGAAGGCAACAACTCGGAGAACTGGTTTATCCCCGCCGGCGATGTCGGAACCCTCGTGATGCCGGCAGGGGCAGGCATACTCTCGGGGAGCGATGTTCCGGAGGCAGCCCGTCAATTCGTCGAATTTCTCCTCTCAGAAACGGCCCAGACCTATTTCGCCACCGAAACCTTCGAATTCCCCCTCATCCCGGGTGTGCAGCCCGCCGAGGGTCTACCGGAGCTCGAGGACCTCAACACACCTGACATCGACCTCTCTCAACTCGCCGACGTCCTCGAGGACGCGACGCGGCTCGTGTCCGAGGCCGGGCTCGTCTAGTGCATGACCGTTAGATCATGACTGCCGGGCCACTCACCGCCCCGGTCGAAACCGCGCCAAGCCCCGGCCCGCGCAACAGGTCCAGCCGCGGATGGTGGACGGCAACGGCGATCGTTCTGCTCCCGGCACTGATCCCCCCGATAAGCCTGGGATGGCAGGTTCTCACGAAGGGCACCGGGACAACGTTGCCCATCGGCCGTCTGCTTGAGTTGCTCGTCGCCACGGTCGGCCTGACCTCGGCCGTGACAGTCACGGCCCTCACCCTTGGAACGACAACGGCCTGGCTCACCACTCGAACCGACATACCAGGCAGAAAAGTGTGGATGATCCTCGCCGCGCTGCCTCTGGTAATCCCCTCCTACATGGCAGCCTTGACGATCATCGGGGCGACCGGGCCCAACGGGCTGATCTCATCGTGGCTCGGATTCGAGATCCCGACTCCCTACGGATTTGTCGGAGCCTGGCTGGCCCTATCGATCTTCCTCGCTCCCATGGCCCACCTGATCGTGTCGCCTGCCTTGCGACTCATTGATCCGGCAACGGAGGAAGCCGCGACCGGTCTCGGCGCGGGCCGGCGCCGGGTCTTCTTCACGGTCACCCTCCCCCAACTGAGGCCGGCGCTCGTGTCGGCGGGGCTCATGGTTGGCCTCTATACGATCAGCGATTTCGGAGCCGTCTCGCTCCTCCGATTCGACACCTTCACACGGGCGATCTTCACCCTCTACGCAGGGCAAATCGATAGACGGCCGGCTGCCGCTCTCTCCATCGTGCTTATGGTCCTCGCTCTCGCCATCCTGTTCGTCGAGCGCAAGAGCCGATCTCGTGCCGGGTACACGATGACACGGACCGGAAGGGTGCGCAGGTTGCTGGAAATACGAGGATGGCCGAGGGGTTTTTCCCTGGGGTTTCTCGCGGCATTCGCATTCCTCTCCTTGGTAATCCCCATTTCGGTACTGCTCTTCTGGCTTATCCGTGGCCTATCTGCGGGTACCGAGCTCGGCACCTTCTGGGATGAGACGGCGAGGTCGATGGGTGTATCCGTTGCAGCCGCCGGACTGGCAGCCCTTGTAGCCCTACCGGTGGCCATGGTCACGACTTGGAAAAGAGCCAGACTCTCAGGTGCGGTCGAGTCGGCAACCTGGGCCATCTATTCTCTTCCCCACATCACTGTCGGCATCGCCGTCGTTGGTTTCGCCCTCACATGGGCCAGGCCGCTGTATCAATCAGTCATCTTGCTGGTGCTCACATACGTGGCCATGTTCATGGCTCAATCCGTGGCCACAGTCCAGGATTCATTGAGACGCTTCAGCCCTGTCTTGGAGGACGCATCACGGGGGCTGGGCCGGGGACCGTTGCAGACACTCGCCCGGGTCACAGTGCCGCTTGTCAGTCCGGGCTTGGCTGCCGGCGCCGCCCTGGTCTTTCTCTCCGTGATGAAGGAACTTCCAGCAACTCTGCTGCTTCGACCCAACGGCTTCGAGACTCTCGCCATCCGGATCTGGAGCAGCACCGGTGAGGGCTTCTATACAAGGGCGAGTGCTGCCAGCTTGGCCCTCCTAACCGTATCGATCGTGCCACTCTTGGCCCTTACATATCGTGACCTCAGCGACTGACAAACTCACCATCCGGGCCCGAAGCCTCTCCAAGAGCTACGACGAGGTCGTAGCCCTCGACCAGTTCAGCCTCGACATCTGGGAAGGAAGCCTGCTCACACTGCTCGGGCCCTCTGGATGTGGAAAGACAACGGCGCTCAGGGTGATCGCCGGATTCGAGCAAGCAACCGGAACCGTGGAGATTCACGGGCGTCAGGTGCTCGGCCCTGGTGTCTTTGTGCCACCGGAGAAGCGACGGGTGGGAATGGTTTTTCAGGATTACGCCCTCTTTCCGCACAAGACTGTCATGGGAAATGTCGCGTATGGCCTGCCGCGAAACACGGCGGAGACCCGGGTTGACGAGGTCCTGGAACTAGTTGGTCTCACGGGGCTTGGTGATCGAATGCCCAACGAGCTCTCCGGGGGCCAGCAGCAGCGGGTGGCCCTCGCCCGGGCATTGGCACCCGAGCCTGATGTCATTTTACTCGACGAGCCGTTCTCCAACCTCGACGCCAATCTGCGTGACAGGGTTCGGCGCGAGTTGCGCCTGATCCTCACAGAGACACGGACGACCGCAGTCCTGGTCACTCACGATCAGGAGGAGGCGCTCGCCACGTCTGACCTGGTCGCAGTGATGTTCAAGGGCCGTGTGGTGCAGGTAGATTCGCCTGCCGAGTTGTATACGAAGCCTTCTGATCCGTGGATCGCCGACTTCCTCGGCGACGCCGATGTTCTCGCGGCGACCGGTCATCGCGGCTACGCCGAGACGGCCGTTGGCCGATTCAAAACCGATCTGAAAGGCCCGGCCGTGGTGGTGTTGCGTCCCGAAGACGTTCAGTTGTCAATTGGAGAGACCCCAAACGCCGTCGTTGTCCGCACAGAGTTCTTCGGTCATGATCAATTGGTGACGGTTGCGCTCAACGGTGGTGGGAGAATCCGGTCCCGCATCGGCCCGAGACCCAGCTATCAGCCCGGAGACCGCATCCGGGCAAAGGCGATCCACGCCAGGGTCTATCCGGGCCGCACCTAAAGTCGAAGCCAATGGAGTCGGTACTTTCGTTTGTAGCGGCCGCCGCAGCGAGTCTCTTCGCATTCGATCTCTGGAAGGGTTACCGCCGGCGCCCAAGGCCACACATCGCGGCGTATGCCACTGGCATGACGATGTTTGCCGCTGCGACATGGGCGCTGTTTATCGGGGTCACGTCCGGGTGGACGGGACCCGTCTACAGAACGTTCTTTCTGCTTGGCGCCGTTCTCAACATCCCGTTCCTGGCTCTCGGCTCGATGTTCCTCGTGGTCGGAAAACGCTCGGGGCATGTGATGACAATCACACTCGGTGCATTCACCGCCATTGCGGTGACCCTCACTCTGACGGTGCCGTTCCAGCACCCTCTGCCGGGCGGTGGGATCCCGCACGACATGTTCGAGACGGGTTTCGGGCCCCGGTTGTTCGCCATCATCGGTGGAGCTGTGGGAGCAACGACCCTGATCTTTCTTGCCCTGGTCAGTCTCGTTCGGTTCTGGAGAAAGGACCGGAACATCGTCTGGGGGAATGCGCTGATCCTTGCCGGGACATTCGCAGCGGCGTGGCGCGGCACGAGTCTGGCTCTGGGTGAGGCCAGCGGGTTTGCCCTGTCTCTTCTCATCGCCGTCACTCTGATCTGGGCCGGCTATCGGGTTGCCTCCGGCGGCTCTCGAAGCGGTCGACACGGCCGCCAACCCCGAACCTGAGGTTGGCGGTTTTAGCCGCCGATGTAGGACATTTCGACCGGAGTGCCGATGCGAGATGTCTTCGAGGAGCGGATTTCGGAGTAGCGATCGTCACGTTTGGCCCAGATCTCGTTGATGACCTCGCCCACATCGACTCCGGACCGGAGAGCATCCCGGAGACTCGTGCCGGACGAGGCAAACAGACATGTGTACAACACGCCCTCCGCCGACACTCGCGCCCTGGTGCAAGCCCCGCAGAAGGGCTTGGTGACCGATGCAATCACACCCACCTCGCCCTTGCCGTCGCGATACCGGAAGCGGTTGGCCACCTCACCGGGATAGTTGGCCGTGACCGGCTCGACGGGATAAACCGAGTTGATCGTCTCGATGATCTCCGACGCCGGGACTACGTCATCGAGACGCCAACCATTGGTATTCCCCACGTCCATGAACTCGATGAACCTGACGATGTGGCCCGTCCCCCTGAAGTATTCGGCCATCTCGACGACCGCGTGCTCGTTGACACCGCGTTGGACAACACAGTTGACCTTTATCGGCCCGAGCCCGACCTCGGCTGCGACGTCGATGGCCTCGAGAACGGTGGCGACAGGGAAGCCCACATCGTTCATTCTCTGGAACGTCGGGTCGTCCATCGCGTCGAGACTGACAGTGACCCGATCAAGCCCGGCCTCGGCCAGACCGGGAGCCTTGCGTGCCAGCAGAGAGGCGTTTGTGGTCAGAGTCAGATCCTCAACGCCATCAACTGCTGATAGGGCGGCCACGAGCACCTCTATCTGTTTGCGCAACAACGGTTCACCGCCCGTTATCCGAACTTTGTTGACGCCGCGGGAGACAAACGTCCGGACCACCGAGGTGATCTCCTCAAAGGTGAGCAACTGGTCCCGGGGAAGAAACACGTGATCGGGCCCGAACACCTCCTTGGGCATGCAATAGGTGCACCGGAAATTGCATCGATCAGTGACCGAGATTCGAAGATCTCTGACCCGGCGCTCAAACTGGTCGGTTATCTCAGACATTGGATGGAAGGATAAGCCGGAAGACCGACAATCGATTAGAGGTTCTCTCTGAGGAAGGGTGAGAATAGGAACCATGGGAATCTTCAAGAAGCGCCACAAGGCGAAACAACTCGCCTCGACTGGCGAGTTCGAGCAGCTACTCACGGAGGGGAAGCCGGTTCTGGTCGACTTCATGAAGTACGGATGTTCTCCTTGTCAGATCATGGACGGCATCGTCAACGAGGTCGCCGATGAGTTCCAGGAGGAGGCCATTGTGGTCAAGGCCAACCTCGACAAGGTTCCTGACCTCTTCTCCAAGTTCAAGGTGCGATCCACGCCTACGTTCGTGCTGCTGACCCCGCAGGGCAACGGTCTGCATCAGAGGTGGCGACAGTCTGGCCTGGTGAAGAAGGACGTCATCGTCACCAACGTTCAACGGGCTGTCGAAAAGGCCTGACTCTTCGAGACCCTGACCCAACCCGCTCCAAGGGACTAGTCATCTGGGGTGGGTTTGTTTTGGTCCCCAAGTCAGAGTGGTCCCCGGGTCGATACCAGTTGGTAACTCTCGGAAGGAGTGACCGACGATGTCGACTGCGACAAGAGGCAGCAAAAAGCTGACGGATAGCTGTCGTCACATGAACACAGTCACCACCGAAACCGCAGGCCTGGAGCGGGACTCATGTGAAACCTGCGGCCACGTGAGCATGCGATTCCTATATGACGTGTTCGAGGACCTGGCGGAACAGATCAGTTCGGTTCCGATCAAGTCTGATTAGCCATTTCGGGCTTGCTCTGCCAGCTGAGGTACCACCCACCCAGGCCGAGCGGCAATACGACCAGCGGGATCAGCCACCCCACGATCGGCAACATCCACAGGATCCCGACCACTACAGATCCGGCGAGAACCGCCCCATGGATATCGAGCTTGCGGAACAGCACCTCACCGACCCGGCCGACTGTGGGGATACCTGCCATCAAGGACACTGCCAGAACCACCCCGAGGGCCGCCAGAATCACAGGTCCGAGAATGGCGAACAACGGAAAGCTCGCCGAGGGTGGAGCGAGTGCCAACAGCAGCGCTGCGATCGCCACCAGAAACAAAGGCGATGCCATTACCACAGCTCCGAAGAACCACGCCCTCAAGGGAGTCGCCTTCACTTTTTCGACAGCCTTGACAGTCCTCTCGGGCCATCCCCAAGCGGTACTGAGAGCGGCAATGGTCAATAGGAGAACCACCAGGAACCGTCCAAACAGCCCGAGCGCCCTCAGCCTGATATTGGGTGGCAGCGGTGTCTTGTGTACTACAACCCCACCCACATCGGCCATCCCCAAGCCCTCGGCCGTGGACTCGGACCGGTAGCCGAGATCTCCTGACACCGTCAGATCGTCGACGACGGTCAGCCGGCCGATCGAGATGTCGACATCACCGTCAACCGAACCGGCCAGTCCGAGGCTTCGCTGACTGCCCTCCAGATCCTGCCCGATGTGACCGAGAGCCTCCATGTTGACAGCCCAAGCCAGGACATCGCCATCAACCGAGGAGCTTTCGGCGAGCTGGACCTCAACGGCTGTGACCACGATGTCTGTGCCGACGCTCCCGTTGACCACGAGCGATCTGGCAATCACGCGAAGCGCTCCGCCGACCGATCCGTTGATCGTCACCCGGGGAGCCACCGCAATCACCGAACCGGTAACCGTCCCCTCTATCACGATCTCTTCCGCTGCAAAGGCAATCAAGTCCCCGTCGATCTCGCCTTCGATCGACACCTTGATCGCTCCGGCGTAGAGATCGTCCTCCAAGAGATCGTCGGGCCGGATGATGACGAACTCGGAATTCGCGGTCTCGGCCGCGAAAGCCGGGACCGCCGCTCCGACGAAGATGACCCCCGCAGCCAAACCGAGGAGAAGAGGCCTGGCGGCGCTCCGCAGACTCCTAGAGAGGGAACGCATTGGCCGCCAGGTCGATGAGCGGCGCCGGCAGGATACCAGCAAGAACTGTTCCGACGACAGCGATCCCCAGCACCCAGCGGGCAGTGACCGAAACCAGGATCGCTTCGTCTTCCGTCTCGTCCATGTACATCACGACGATGACACGCAGATAGAAGGCGAAGGCGACCACCGAGGCCAGAAGGGCGACTATCACCAGCCACCCGTAGCCATTGGCCCACGCCTCGCTGAAGACACCGAACTTGGCGACGAACCCCGACGTGAGTGGAAGACCCGCCATACCCAGCAGGAGAATGGCAAATGCTGCTCCGAGAGCCGGACTCCGACGGGCAAGTCCCCTGTACTCGTCGATTGAGGAACCAGAGCTACCGGGGCCGCTCACAACCGCAACAACAGCGAACGCGCCGACCAGTTGGATCGCGTAGACGCTGACGTAGAACAGCATCCCGGTGGTGGCTCCGCCAACGATTCCGGTCAGGATGAATCCGGCGTGGGCGATGCCTGAATAGGCCAGCATCCGCCGAACGTCGTTCTGGACGAGAGCGACCATCGATCCGACGAGCATCGAGAGGGCCGAGAGTCCGGCGATCACCGGAAGCCAATTGGCGTCGAGTTGGGGCACTCCGGTGAGCAGAATTCGGGCGATCGCGAGGAAGCCGGCGATCTTGGCCATTGCCGCCATGTATCCGACCACACCGGCAGGGGCGCCCTGATACACGTCGGGTGCCCAACTGTGAAACGGCGCCGCGGACACCTTGAAACCGAGTCCGACGATGATCAGGGCCAGTCCTATCAGGATCACGGCGGGACTGGTGACGAAGAACTCCGTGAAGAACTGTCGCATCGCAAGGATCTCGAGTTGACCGGTCCCGGCGTATAGAAGGGCCACTCCGTAAACGAAGATTGCCGATGCAAAGGAACCGAGCAAGAAGTACTTCATTGCAGCCTCGTCGGCCTTGATCTTCTCGCGGGTCATCCCGGCAAGGACGTACAGCGAGATCGAGCCGATCTCGAGGCCGAGAAACATCATCACCAGGTTGTTGGAAGCGACCATGATCGAGAATCCTGTCGTGGCCAGCAGGACGAGAGCGATTGCCTCGGCACCCCGTCGGTTAAGGATCTCGATGAGCCTCCAACCTGCAAGCAGCCCGAGTCCCGTCATAACCAGCAGCACGAAACGACCAAACACCGCGAACCCGTCCATGACCACCATGCCGGAAAAGGCGACCAGTGCGCCAAGACCGCCGAACTCGAGAGCATCGCCCGCCTGGGCCCATTGCAGCAATGTGAACGAGATTGCGACCACAAGAGTGATCGCAGAGATGACGCCCAGCACCCGCGTGGCCGGCTTCCATTGAACCTCGACGAGGAGAACGGCAACGGCCCCGAGAGCAAGCACCAGTTCGGGAAGGATGGCTATCCAGTTGACGTCGGGCGTGGCAATCACTCTTGATCACCACCAGCGACGAAAACATCGCCCAGTCTTCCCGGCTCCGGTATCACGAACTCGGTTTGAGACTCGATGTGATCGAGGACGGCCTCGGTCGATGGAGCGATCTTGTCGAGAAGGATTTTCGGGTAGAGACCGAGGACGAGGACGAGGATGACAAGCGGGGCAAGTATCGACACCTCCCGAATCGAGAGATCGGAGAGCACCCTGTTCTCCTCTTTGTCGGGAACCCCGGTGAACACCCGCTCATAGGCCCAAAGCATGTAGATCGCCGCAAGCACAACCCCGATGGCGGCGACGATGGTGAGGGCCGGAAGCGTCGTAAAGCTGCCTATCAAAATCAGAAACTCACCAACGAAACCGTTGAGCCCGGGAAGACCGATCGAAGCGAAGACCATGAACAAGAAGAGCCCGGCGAAGACGGGCATCACCTTTTGCAAGCCGCCGAAGTCGGAGATCTGTTTGGTTTGACGACGCTCGTAGATCATCCCCACGAGAAGGAAGAGAGCCCCTGTGGTGAGTCCATGATTGACATTTTGGATCACGGCCCCCTGAAGGCTTCCCGAGGTAAGGGCAAAAGTCCCCAGGATGATAAAGCCGAGATGGCTGACCGACGAGTAGGCAACGAGCCTCTTCAGGTCAGGCTGGACGATGGCCACCACGGCACCGTAGATGATGCCGATCACACCGAGAGTCCCCATGATCCAGACGGCATCAACAGAGGCCTGAGGAAATAGGGAGAGATTGAAACGCAGCAGCCCGTAGGTGCCCAGTTTCAAGAGCACGCCTGCCAGGAGGACCGATCCAGCGGTAGGAGCCTCGGTGTGTGCGTCCGGCAGCCAGGTGTGGAGCGGGAAGAGCGGAACCTTGATGGCGAAGGCCAGGGCGAACGCAGCGAACAGCCACCGTTCCGCCCCCGTCGCCAACTCCACATTCATCAGGTCCGAAAGGGCGAAGGAGGTCGAACCGAACTGCTCGGCGTGAGTGAAGGCAAGAGCGATGATTCCGGCAAGCATCAGGGCCGAGCCGAACGCGGTGAAGATGAAGAACTTCATCGCGGCATAGATCCGCCGCTCGCCCCCCCAGATACCAATAATGAAATACATCGGAATGAGAATCGCCTCGAAGAAGACGAAGAAGAGAAAGATGTCGAGAGCCAGGAACACGCCGATCATGCCGGCCTCGAGGAGAAGTGCGTACACCACAAACTCCTTGGTTCTTCTGGTGATCGAAGTCGAAGCGGCCAGGGAGATCGGCACCAGGATCGCGGTGAGGAGCACCATCGGCATCGAGATGCCGTCTACGCCGACACTCCAGCTGATGCCCCACGGTTCGTACCAGACGGCTTGCTGGCTGAACTGATACCCGGCGACGGGCTCAAAGACCCAGAAAACATATCCTGCGAGAGCCAACGGAAGCACCGAGAGGGCGATGCCCAGCGGCAGGTGCAGCTCCTTGAGACGTTTCGGGACGAGAGCGACGATCACCGCGGCAATCACCGGCAAGGCAATGAGCCAGGTCAGCATCACGCTCCTCCTGCCACAAGCCATATCACCACGACAACGGCCCCAGCGAGAATCAAAGCGCCGTAGTTGCGGACGTATCCCGTCTGAAGCGGTCTCGCCCAAGCTCCGATCCTGCGCACGACCCGGGCGACGCCGTTTACGGCGCCATCCACAACCGGGACGTCGAATCCGAAGGCGGTGGCCTCGGCAGCCTTCTGTCCCGGTGCGACCAGGACACGCCCGTAGATGTCGTCAACCCCGTAGGCGTCCTCCCAGATGCCCCAGATCGGCTGAAGCCCATCTTGGAAGCGCTGCCAGTCTTCGGGTGGACGGCGGTACGAAAGCCAGGCCGCAAAGATCCCGGCGGCGCCCGCCAAAACAGAAAGAAACGCGACAACGACAAGTGTCCACACGTTCTCCGGCGGGTGCTGGAGACTTATCAGCTCGAAACTGGGCTCGAGAAAACTCTCCAGAGCGAGCCGGATCGGGGTGTTGGTCAGCCCACCGACAGCGGACAGGACAGCCAGAACGATCAGCGGCACGGTCATCACCCGTGGCGACTCGTGTGGATCCACGCCCCCCTCCCATCGAGGCTTCCCGAGAAAGATGAGCATGAACAGTCTCGCCATGTAGAAGCCGGTGATCAGAGCGGTAACGAGTCCGATAATCCAGAGAAAGGAAAACCATCCGCCTCTCTCGAACACTGAGGCGAGAATCTCATCTTTGGACCAAAAGCCGCCAAATGGTGGGATACCGGCGATGGCGATCGTCGCGACGCCCATCGTGATCCCGGTCACCCGCATCTTGCTGAAGAGACCGCCCATCTTGTTCATGTCCTGCTCGCCGCTCATGGCGTGGATCACCGACCCGGCTCCGAGGAAGAGAAGCGCCTTGAAGAAGGCGTGAGTCATCAGGTGAAACAACCCGGCCACGTACGCTGTGGTCCCCACGGCGAGAACC
>JAZFTT010000137.1:0-24538 GCA_036446835.1 Acidimicrobiia bacterium | reverse complement strand
GGTTTCACGTGGTCAGGAAGCTCTGGTCGGGTTACCTATCCAGGACGTGCTGCGAGTCTACGGCCGCACATTTTTCAGGGTCAACTCCTGGACAGGCCAGACGATCACGTCCTTTGCGAGAGTGGGGATGACAGCCCGTGTTGGGGTTCGCGACATATCGACCCACCTCTTGGTCGGGCCAAACTGGCCGAGCGCAGCTCATTTCGGTCGAGTCGAACGGGCCACGCCGAGTGTGACAACCGAGGCGATGCCCAGGCAAACCCCAACCGTTGTCCAGCTTGCGGCCTGAGACACGTTGTCGATTAGCCAACCCAGCACCAGGGGCCCCAATCCAGCGCCGAGAAACACTCCCGCCTGAGTGATTGCCGAAGAGGCGGCCGGTGTCCCGATGTTGGCGTTCACCACGGTGAATGTCATCAATCCCGGCCAACCCCAGCCGGTTGCGAACGCCAGCAGAACAAGCCCAACAAACCAGACCTCACCGGCTCCGCCGAGCGCAAAGAACACCAGACTTCCAACACCCATCAACACTGCGAGACCAGTGAAACCCCGGGACCGGCCGCGATCGGTAAGAGCCCCGGCGGTTACCCGGGTGCCAATGCTAACGAGCGATCCAAAAAACAGAAGCAAGCCGGCCCCTGACTCCGATAGGGATGCCTCCACAGCCGCTGCGATCAGGAATGTGCTCAGCAATACAGCGGCCCAGGTTGCCAACGCCGCTGCAGCTGCCAATGCCACGATCTGCGAGGTGGACATCGGAGCCGTCCCGCGAGTCAGGTTCTCGTCGCTGGTGAGATCAATCGGATCGTCGTTGTCCGATGCCATAAGGAGCCATATCAGCGGTAGAAGCAGAGCCGCGAAAGCGAAGGCGAATCGCCACCCAATGGTGAGTGCAAGCGTCGGCACGGCCAGACCTGCGAGAAGGGTCGCAGTCGGGATCCCGCTGTGCTTGAGGCCGAAGATGAGGCCCCTCCTCTCCGGTTGGACAAGTTCGGCGAGAGCCTTATTTGCTGACGGGTTCGCTAAGCCGTAGACGGCCCCACCGGCGACCATCAACAGCGAAAGGGATACAACACTTCTCGCGAACAGTGCAATTCCCACGAGGATCAGCGCCGAAGAGACCGAGTTGATCCGCATGGAAGCCCGCCATCCGATACGTTCGACCACACGACCCAGCCCGGCGGACGAGATCGATGCAGTCAAGAAGAAGAGTGCGGCAGCCGCGCCAAGACCGGTGGTGGTCAAACCAATGTCCAGTTCGAGTTGAAGGAAGGTCGCTCCCACCAGGAACACGGGTAGGGCGCTCAGGGCGACGATCAGGATCGCCAGCGCAAGTCGCCGCCAGGGGAGTTCCTTCACCCGGGTGCGTGAGGCATAGGCCCCATTATTCCGGTTGGAGTGGTGTGCTGAGAGTTTGTCCCGGTGTTCTTATGCCACCCCGGTTGGGGCCAACGTCGATGTTGCCGAACCGTTCGGCGATGACAGGGGCCAGGGGTCGGGCGTTGGGCGGCGTCAGCCAGAGGCGTAAAAGGTGTCGTTTGCGTTCGGGTTCGGGGTAGTCGTCGTATGTGGTGCGGGAATGGAGCACTTGATGGTTGTGGATGAACTGCATATCGCCGGGTTGGAAATCCATGTCGATACGGATCGGTTCGCTGTCGGCAAGCTCATCAACCATGTCCATGGCCTCGATCTGCTGGTCGGTCAACCTTGGAACATCGTCGAAGCGCTGGGCAGCGGTTATGAAGTCTCTGTTGTAGGTGGTGGTCAGGAATCCCCCGTAGGGGTTGACGATTGGCATCTGATAGTGGGGACCCTTGCCTTCGGGGATTTCCCCTTTGCGATCCAGGAAGAAGGGTTCTGCCAAGACCTGAACGAGGTCAGGACGTGATGTCACCATTTCGTTGTAGACCGTTACGGAGCTTGCAATTTTGGAGAGGCCTCCTGACTTTGCCTTTTGAAGGCAGAGAAGTCCCACGATGTCACAGGAGTCGGTGTGATAGAGGTGGCGGGCCGTGGTTCCGTAGAGACGGTGGGTCGGGTTGTTTGGGTCGAGCCCTATGTCTCTCACGTGACCCAATACATGGCCTTTGGCGTTCTGGGGAATTGGCCATCCAAAATAGGATCCAATCAGAAAGTAGGCGATGGCAGATTCTTCGATCGTGAAGTCCTGGACCGGAAGGCCCCTGATCAGTACGAATCCTCTGCCGTTGACCACCTCGTCCTGAATACCGTCGAGGGTCGCCCCCAAACCTTGAAGCGGGAAAACCTCCTTGTTGACACCCAGGATTGGGGTGTCGGAGTCGCCAACCGCCTTAATGGCAGCTCGGATGTCTTCCAGATCTTCCTCGTCGAGTTCGTACATCCACTCGTCGGATCGTGGAACCATTTCGCGGCCGTACCAGGCTGATGGACCGTCCACCTTTGTGTATTCCCACTCTGACTGGCTCATAGTCCTACCGCTCCTTAACTGTGAAGATCCAACTGCGAAGATACCGTGACGGATCCAACGACGTGAGTGAAGTGACACAATCCCCTCTTTCTGACCTGAAGGTGATCGATCTCAGCCGGATTCTCGCTGGGCCTCTGTGTGCGATGCTGTTGGGAGATCTCGGCGGCGACGTCATCTAGGTTGAAAATCCCGTCCGGGGTGACGACACACGAGCTTGGGGGCCACCGTTCGCGGGAGGGGAGTCGGCTTATTACCTCCATGTGAATCGGAACAAGCGAAGCCTGACCCTGAACCTGAATGAACAGGCCGGAAGATCGATTCTGGCTCAGCTGATCACATCGGCAGACATTGTGATCGACAACTTCAAGCATGGGACACTTCCGCAATGGGGTTTCGACGAAACGTGGTTCGAAGAACAAGCTCCACAGGTTGTGCGATGTACGATCTCTGGTTACGGCACATCCGGCCCAGGAGCTGGGATTCCCGGTTACGACTTCATAACCCAGGCCGAGAGTGGGCTGATGGCGATCACCGGCGAGTCGGACGGCGAACCCATGAAACTTGGCGTTGCCATCGTCGACTACTGCGCCGGTTTGATGGCAACAGTGTCGATCCTTGCTGCAATCGAATCAAGGAATCAGACCGGCCTCGGTCAAGCCACCGAGGTGGCTCTCTACGACACCGGACTGCAGATGCTTGCAGCCATAGCCTCCAACCACCTGATCTCAGGTGAGCCGGCAGAGCGTTACGGCAACGGCCACCCAAACCTTGTTCCATATCGAACGTTCGAGGCCGCCGATGGGGTTTTTGCCCTCGGTATAGGAAACGACACCTTGTTCCGAACAATGTGCGGCATCGTGGGCCACCCAGAATGGGCTGACGACTCCAGGTTCGCTCGAAATCAGGATCGCGTAATCCACCGCGAGACAATCGAACTACTGATCGAAGACGTCACCATCACACAACCCAAGGCCCACTGGATAACTGCCTTCAAAGAAGCAGGGATTCCTTGCGGACCGGTAAACACCGTTTCCGAAGCCCTATCCGATCCGATGGCGGCGGCCCGTGGGGTAGTCACCGAGGTCGAGCACCCAACTATCGGGATGATGCGCACACTCGGGCTTCCCATACGTCTGGACGACTCCCCGACCGAGATTCGTCGTCATCCTCCGTTGCTGGGTGAGCACACCGAGGAAATATTGGGCGAACTTGGGTACACCGCAGAGGATGTTGCACGGCTGCGCAGCGATGGTGACGTCTGAGATGAATTCGGGCAGATCAAAGGGAGTGGAACAGATGAGTGAGACCTCTTCGCCCCGGATGACAGCAGCCCGTCTCGGGTCCATCGGAGTGTGGAGCGGTCGTCTACATCGACAGTCGATTAGCGAGGCCAAAGACTCGGTTTTGATGTGGGAAGAACTGGGATACGGCGCAGTTTGGATCCCCGAACCACCGGCTGGGAGGGACGTGCTCAGCTTCGCAGCAGTAACGCTCGGTCACACGACCAAAATCATCGTGGCAACCGGCATAGCGGTGATCTGGAATCGAGATCCAACGGCCATGGTCAACTCGGGCAGGACTCTCGAAGAAGCCTTTGCTCACCGCTTTGTCCTTGGTGTCGGTGTCAGTCATAGAGACTCGGTCGACGGTCGAGGAGGCAGCTACGTAAAGCCACTCATGGCGATGCGGGAGTACCTCCAATCGATGCAGGAGGCTCCGTACAACGGCTACCAACCCGGTCGTCGTGCCCCACTCGTTGTGGCGGCACTCGGTCCTCGTATGACCCAACTAGCGGGTGAGTTGGCCGACGGTGTCCACCCGTTCCTCTCCACCCCATCGCACACTGCAGCAACGCGACAGAGCCTGGGTGCCGACCCTGTAATCGCAGTCGAACAAGCTGTCATTTTGAGTGAAAATGCGGAGGAAGCCAGGTCAGCAGCCAGAGCGAACCTGGCCCGATACCTGACCTGGGGCAATTACCGCCGTCACCTGACACGTATCGGCTACACCGAGAACGATTTCGAGTCTGGCGGGAGTGACCGTCTCATCGACGGTCTTTACGCATGGGGTGATGAGGGTGACATCGAGCGACGGGTGACGGAGCATCTGGACGCTGGGGCAGACCATGTCTGCATCCAGGTTGTGCCTGTCGATGGCTCCGAGGAGTCGGAAACCCTCGAAAGGCTGGCGTCTGCCCTGCTCTAACCTACCAACCGCGCCGAAGCTGCCGAACCGGCCAGGAGGCCTAGTCCTAGGGCGCTGAGCAGGCCGTTACCTGACACGTAGCCGTACGAGCTATCACCGGAAACGCCAACAGCCGCTCCTCCCGCCGCGTAGAGCCCAGGGATAGGGCTCCCGTCACGGAGCACGCCGCCGTTCTCATCGACCATTAGGCCGCCCTGAGTATGAAAGAGGGCTCCGGTAACCTTGACCACCGCATACGGCGGCTCGAGTGTGTGTGCCCAGTTGGACCTTTCGAACGGATCCTCTGATCCATCCAGGGCCGAGCGCCGCGCCGTTTTCAGGGTTTGACCGATGTCCTCGGCTGCACATCCGATCAACGATGCCAGCGTTTCGACGTCGTCCATCCACTTGACGGCATCCATCGTCAAAAGGTCCTGATAGTCGGCGAATGGTTCCGCCTTTTCGTGGATGTGCTGATCGAATACCGCCCAGGCGACGCTCCCGGGTTGAGCCAACACGTTCACCGCAGATTCCGAGTACCCAATGGTCTCGTTCTGGAATCTCTGACCGTCCGAATTGATGAGCAACGCACCGCTCATCATGGTCGTCCATGTGAGGAGCACTCCATGCGGGCTGGCAACCGAGCCGTGGCCTTGATAAGCCCCCAGGCTTGCGGTGTCAGTTCCAAGACTCTCCCCGATTCGTAGAGCATCACCGAGGCTTCCATCCCCGCCGTGATAGAGGCCATCAGCGATCTCCGGTATGTAGCGACGCACCATCTCCTTGTTTGCGCCAAAGCCATTGGTGGCGAGAATGACCGAGTTGGTGAGGGTCACGTCCTGTGACCCGTCCGGGCGAGTGGCGGTGGCTTTCAGAACACCGTTGGCCTCTTCGACGCCGGTCAGTCGACTGGGCACTACAAGAGTCACTTCGGATCTGGTGGACACAGCGTCGAGTAGATGACGATGAAGGGTGCGCCCCGACCGGTCCGGAACACAATGATGCCTCAGTCTCGAGTTCCCCGGAAACCAAACGTCGGTGACGAGCTCGAGGGGGACCGAGCAGTCGTCGGCCAACCACTCCACCAGCCGCGGAGAGACGTCGCTCAACGCTCGTGCCACTACCGGATCGGCCTTGCCTTTCGTCTTGGCCATGATGTCGCCATATAGAAGGTCGGGTGAGTCGTCGATCCCAGCCTCCTTCTGCCACCTGCTCCCGCCCGCAGGGATCATCGAGGTGCTCATTGAGGTATTGCTGCCGGATCGGAACGTCTCGTGGGCTTCCAGCAGCAGAACGGAAGCCCCGCCGTCGGCAGCGGCGGCGGCAGCGGCCAAACCGGCGGCGCCGGCGCCCGCAATAACGATGTCGACGTCGGTGGTTCCCATCAGCTCACCCTATTCGTTAGGTTCGACAGCAATGTCGTCCGACGTCTTCAAAGTTCTGGTGCTCGTGCCGTTCCCGATGAGTTCGGACCAGTTGGCCAAGCGGGAAGAGCAGAGAGACGAAGCGAACCTTCCCAACGACGTTCAACTCCACTACAAGACAACGAAGGCCGCTCCTTCCAACTATGTGTCGGCGATGGACTACGTCATTGCCGACATCGGTCTTCTGGAGGCCGGATTGCACGCCGAAGAGGATGGCTTCGACGCGGTTTGCATCGACACTGTGAGCGACTCCGGTGTGGCTGCGCTTCGCTCGATGCTCGACATTCCGGTGATTGCTCCGGGAAGGACGATGTTCCTGACAGCGCTGATGCTTGGTCGGCGTTTCGGGGTTCTGTCCATGTGGGAGCGATGGTTCGGCCTGTACGAGCGCACGTTGAGAGACCTGGGAATCGAGGATCGGTGTGCCGGAATCCGATCGATTGATACCCAGCCTGATAGTCGCAATCTCCTCACCGGCAAGGAAGAGGACATCCTTCCTCTTCTGCATGACGTCGCCGTCTGTTTGGTCGAGGACGACGGTGCCGACGTGATCTGCTTGGGTTCGACGACGATGCATCAAGCCCACGAATATCTGCAGCAACGGTTACCGGTACCGATCTTGAACCCGGGCCCGCTCTCTTATCTCACTGCCGAGACCACTCTCGCACTCGGATTAACGCAAAGCCGGAAGGCCTATCCGAGCCCTTTGGTGTCCAAGGCCGACATGATTTCCGAGATGCTCAAAGCAGCGGCGCGATCCGAGCAGACGACGGAACCAACATGAAACGGGTTGCTGTCATCGTGCCGTTCGCCTTGGGAGAGGCTGATCTCGCCAGACGACGCGCCCAGACGACCGAAGTGCGTCTTTCGGAAGACATCGAATATGAGTTCCTTCCCGTGAAGGCTGGCCCTTCGAGCTTTCAGAGTCACCATGACTGGCTCCTACTCGATGTTGCAGTGCTCGAAGCTGGGGTCAGTGCGGTGGAGGATGGTTTCGACGCAGTGGTTGTCGACACGGCAAGCGACTCAGGTGTCGACGCTCTTCGATCGGTTCTCGATGTCCCCGTGGTTGGTCCTGGTCGGGCGTCGATGCTGTTCGCTTTGACCCTGGGGAAGAGGTTCGGCGTTTTGGCCCAGTGGGAACCGGCGCTGGCCCGCGTCGACAAGTCGCTCACCGAATGGGGTCTTCGTGGCCACTGCACCGGTGTCGAACACTTCGACACCGAACCGGACTTCGAGAAGCTGATCGGAACCAAACGCAGCGAAGTTATACCGAAAATGGAGGCAGCCTGTCTCCGCTTGATCGAGTCGGGGGCGGAGGTTATATGCCTCGGTTCGACCACGATGCATGAGGCACATCGAATTCTCGTCGAACGTCTACCGGTGCCGATTGTCAACCCGGGGCCTCTGTCCTACAAACTCGTTGAGATCTTCCTGGCGATGGGCCTCTCGCACAGCCGCAAGGCTTTCCCGAAGCCGCTGGTCCCCAAACCAGAGATGATCCACGCAATGCTCGAGTCAGCGGCGGAAGGTGAGAGCCAATGACCAGACACGGAAATGCAAGTGCGGCGGTTGAGGTTGTGACCAGGTTTCTCCGTTTGATGGAAGAGCGAGATCTGGTTGCCGCATCCCGCTACGTCGCCCCCGACATCGACATTGTCTTTCCTGGAGATCGACGTTTCAGCGACCTCGAGGATTTGGTCGAGTCTGCGGGAAAGCGGTATCAGAACGTGTCGAAGCACATCGAGTTGGTCGAGTCGATGAGCAACGGAGCCGAGTCCGTCGTGTATGTCATTGGCCGGTTGTCCGGTGTTGACGCGAAAGGAGCAGGTTTCTCAGATGTTCGTTTCATCGATCGTCTTGTCGTGGAAGATGATCTGATCACGGACCACCAAGTGTGGAACGACCTGGCGGAGACCGGGGTAGTTATCGGTCGGGAGCCGGTGGCGGAGTCGTCAGGTTGAACGCTCCGAACGATGGCATGGAATGGGCGGTTGTGGCCGGTGCTTCCGGTGCAATCGGGACCAACATCGTCGAGCGGATGATCCGCCGCGGTCTTGGTGTTGTGGCAGTTGCTCGATCGGCCTCCGGACTCGAATCGCTCACCCGAACACACGACCCGATCCGTCCATGTGTTGCAGATATCACGTCCGACGATTCGATCGGACTGATCCAGGATGTGTTGCCCGGAGTTTGTCGAACCGTGATCAATGCAGCTGCGGCACCACTCGGTGGGCATGTCAATGACGTAACACCGGAGGCGGTGCTGGCAGCCGTCGATGTCAAAGTCAACGGGACGTTGCGTTTGGTACGTTCAGTCGACTCGGCGCTTGTAGTCGATTCGCGAGTGATCGTCTTGGGTGGGAACCTTGCGTTCGACCCCATTCCCGAAGCGGCAACTGCCGGTGTGGGCAACGCCGCTCTTGCCAATCTCGTCAAGCAATTGAGCCGATCCCTGGGCCGACGAGGTGTCACAACTCACATGGTGGCCCCGGGTCCGGTATGGACTGAGCGTCTCCGAGCGTTGCTCGCCGACGCAGCTTCGGCCCGGGGAACCTCAGAAGACGTCGTGCTGGCGGAGTTCAAAGACCGGTCTCCGATCGGTCATCTGGTAACGATCGACGAGGTGGGGTGGGCCGTCGAAACGCTCCTCGCTCCAGAAGCGCGGAGCTTGGCGGGAGGAACTCTGCTTCTCGATTCGGGGCAGCGGACGGCGTTCCCATGATTGGCAGCGAGGCCGGACCGGCTCTTCTCATCCGACTATGCTCAAACGAGACAGCGTTCCGCTCAGCGGAACGTAGTGGTTCTTGGTATTTTGAAACAGCACTTTTGGGACTCCCGGGAGTGGCACAAACGGAGTGAGGATGGAGGCAAGATGAGGAGCAGGCGGTGGCCACGAATGGCCGGACTGCTGTTTTCGTTTGCATTAGTGGCTGCAGCATGCGGCTCCGGTGACAGCGAGGCAACAACCACCACGGGCGACGCCGAACCGGTGACGACCCAAGCTGCGGTTTCGGACGTCCCGGGTTTGGTTGAGGATGGGAAGTTGTTGGTGGTGACGACGGGGAACTTCCCGCCGTACACGATGATCAACGCGGACACCGGGGACAACGAGGGTTATTCGATTGATTTGGCCCGTGAGGTTGCTGAGCGGCTGGGGTTGGAGTTGGAACTCCCGACAGTGGACTTCGTAGCCGAGATGGAAGGCCTGGCTTCGGGTCTGTATGACATTGCAGACTCGGGGATCTGGCCCAACGAGGCTCGTCAAGAAGCAGGGTTCGTGTTCTCGCGTCCGATGACTTCGACGGGGATCGTTGCTCAGGTTCTGACCGAGAATGAGGACACGGCCGGGTTCGCCAACGTGACCGGGCTGATCATCGGCGGGATTCAGGGCAGCAGCCAGGAGAAGTTCATTCTCGATAGTGAGGCTGAGTTGGGGTATGCCGAGTATCTCGGTTTCCAGGGTGCTGCGGAAGCTGTTGCCGGTCTGCGTCAGGGAAGGGTTGACCTGTTGGTTGCCGATTCGCTGCTTGCCGGTTTTGCTGCCGTCCAGAACGATGACCTGAGTGTTGCCGGTCCGACGATCCTGGCGCATCCGCTGTCGTTCACTTTCCAGGAAGGTAATGAGGGGAAGCGTGACGCCATCGATGTGGTGATCAATCAGATGATCGCTGATGGCACCGTCGCTGAGCTTCAGCAGAAGTGGTTCGGTCGGTGTATACCCATACCCGACGACATCAACCAGGCGGAGCCATACACAACTATGCCCGCAGGAGATTGTTGATACCAAGACTGACCAGAACGACGCAGGGAGCCCCCTTACCGGGGGCTTCTTGCCTCCACGCCCCGTCCGTGGTCCGGTCCGCTAGTTTCTGATCATGGAGCTCGACTGGGGTGTCGTCGCCAGAGCGTGGGACCTTCTTATTGACGGCACATGGGTGACGCTCCAACTGTTCGCTTGGTCGCTTCTCCTCGGCACCGTGCTTGGCCTGGTGCTCGCTCTGATGCGGCTGTCGAAGCACAGAGTCCTTCGATGGGTGTCGCTCGGCTACGTCTGGCTGTTCAGAGGCATCCCGGTCTTGGTTGCTCTCTTCTTTGCCTTCTTCGTGTTTGGACGCCAGGTTGGCCTCTCCGCACTACAGGCTGGTGTGTTGGGTTTGGGGACAAGTGCTGCGGCGTACAAGGCCGAGATCATAAGAGCGGGGATCATGTCAGTGGACCCGGGCCAGTTTGAGGCAGCCGAATGCTTAGCCATGACCCGCCGTCATTACATGAGGAGAATCATCATCCCTCAGGGGATCAGGGTCATGGTCCCCACATACATGAGCAACACGATTCTGGTGCTCAAGGTCAGCTCAGTGGCGGTTGCGATCGGGATCGTCGAACTCACCGGAATCACGAGACAACTTTCGAACTCCACCAACCGCCCGATTGAGTTGTTCACGGCCGCCGCACTCATCTACCTATTCCTAACGACAGTGCTGGTGGTCCTCCAAGAGTTCCTCGAGCGCCGGTTCGCTCTCAAGACATGAACGAGAGATAGATATGGATTGGGACGTTGTTCTGGAGTCATTCCCCCTCATCTGGAAGGGAGCCGGGAAGACGGTGGGCCTGTTCGCCTGGTCGCTTGCAGTAGGAACTGTTCTAGCTCTAGCTGTTGCCTTGATGAAAATCTCGTCGGCCAAGCCGCTCATCTGGTTTGCCACCTTCTTCAGTTGGCTATTCAGAGGGATCCCTCTTCTGATTCTCCTCTTCTATGCGTTCTTCGCACTTCCCGAGGTTGGTTGGCTGCTCAGCCCGTTCTGGGCGGCCGTCCTCGGCCTATCCCTGTGGACAGCGGCTTATCAGGCTGAAGTCATCCGGTCCGGCATCATTGCCGTGGACCACGGTCAGACGGAGGCATCGGACGCACTCGCCATGACTCGAGGCCACAGCATGAGACGGATCATCATCCCCCAAAGCATCAGAATCATGGTCCCGCCGTTCACGAGCAACGCCACCACACTTCTCAAACAGACGTCCCTGGCAACTCTGGTCACTGTGCCGGAGATGACACTGCTGACTCAAAGAATTTTCAGCAACAATTTCAAGTTCATCGAACCGATTTTCGTGCTGGCGATGATCTACCTGGCCATGACAACCGTCCTCATCATCGGCCAGCAGATCGCGGAGCGGACATTTAGGTTGAGGACATGAACTCGGAGGCCCTTGTCACAGTTTCGGGACTGCACAAGTCATTCGGCGATGTGGATGTTCTCAGGGGGATAGATTTTGAGGTGAATCGGGGCGAGGTTGTCGCCATTATCGGTCCGTCCGGCTCCGGCAAAACCACAATGCTCCGATGTGTGAACCTTCTCGAACGACCCTCGGGGGGGCGGATCGAAGTCGATGGCCGGATCCTGTGTGAGGAACAGCCCGACGGATCCATGAGATTTTCCGACAAGGCCGAGATTCGCGCCATTCGAGAACACGTCGGCATGGTGTTTCAGAGATTCAACCTGTTCCCCCATTTCACGGCTGTTGAGAACATCATCGAAGCTCCGATGGCGGTCCGAGGGGTTTCACGTGCAGACGCGCACGCCCGGGCTCTCGAGTTGCTCGAGTCCGTTGGGCTGGCCCACAAGGCCGATTCGTACCCTCTTCAGTTATCTGGCGGCCAGCAACAGCGTGTCGCTATAGCTCGCGCCCTGGCAATGGATCCGGCGTTGATGTTGTTCGATGAGGTCACCTCATCAGTAGACCCAGAATTGGCCGGGGAGATCCTTTTGGTCATGAAGCGTCTGGCCCAGGATGGGATGACGATGCTCGTGGTGACCCATGAGATGGGGTTCGCAGCCGAAGTGGCGGACCGTGTGTTATTCCTCGATCACGGTTTGATTGTCGAGGAAGGTGCGGCAACGGAAGTTCTAGGTGATCCGAAACGCCAGAGGACACGCTCCTTCCTCCGGGCAGTGTTGGAAAGAGCACCAATGGTCGAAGACGGGATGGACGATGATGGTCAGTAAGCGTCAAAACTGTGAGCCTTCATGTCGATAATCGCCACCTGGGACTCCCTTCTATCGGAGACCGACCGCAAGGTGATTGAGAACGCCGGCTATGGAAAAGAGCGTGGTCTGGGGGATTCACCACTCCTCACGGTTATCGACTGTCAGTACAACTACATCGGAGCCGATGAACCCATCCTCGAACAGCAGGACCGGTGGCCGGCCGGTGGCGGCGCGGGTGCGTGGGAAGCGGTGCGAGTCACCGGCAATCTTCTCACTGAGGCCAGGGAGTCGGGTGTGCCTGTCCTCTACACCCGGAATGTCCAGAAACGAACTGTGAAGTTCGACTCCTTTGCAGGGAAGTCAACTTGGAACAAGTCAGCGACCCTCGACAATGCTGAAGGGAGTCGGGTTGTTGCGGAGATCGCTCCCCATGACGATGACCTTGTCCTGGACAAGAGCTATGCGAGTGCATTCTTCGGGACTCCACTTGTGACCTACCTCGTGGGCCTCGGGGTGGACACCCTGCTGATCTGTGGGGTGTCGACAAGCGGATGTGTGCGTGCCACTGCGGTCGATGCGGTAACCCGTGGTTTCAAGGTGGCCGTTGTTGTAGACGCGGTTGCTGACCGCATCGTGGCCTCACACAAGGTTGCCCTTCTCGACATGTGGATGAAGTACACCGACGTCATCGACTCGGAGACGGCAAAGACGTACCTCCACTCATTCGCCGGCCGATGACTGACCTCGCCATCGTCAATGGCACAGTTGTCATCCCTGGCTCCGATCCGGCTCCCATCGACATCGCTGTTACAGGTGGAATCATCAGCGGTTTGGGTGAGCCGGGCTCGATCACAGACGCCAGACAGACCATCGACGCAACCGGATTACACGTATTACCGGGAGCGATCGACCCCCACATCCACTTGGGTGGCTACCAACCGTTGGGAACCGACACCGAACCGGGCACGCGACTCGCTGCTTTGGGTGGTGTCACCACTCTCGTGAACTATTTCAAAGCCACGGGTTCCTATCTAAATCTCGTGCCGGAGTACATCGAGACCTTCGAACAAGATTCACATATCGACGCCGCGTTCCACCTGCAACTTCTGACCGAACCTCATCTCCTCGAGCTAGAAACGACCACCCGCCGTTTCGGAATCACTTCCTACAAGATCAACCTCGCGTGGAAGGGTCGCGAGAAGGCAGTGTTCGACAGTGACCGGCCGGTCGACAACGGCTGGGTGTGGTCTGTCATGGAGGCAATGAAGGAGATCGGCCCTGACAAGATGGTCCTCAACGTTCATTGTGAGAACCAAGAGCTAAAGAATGAGGCCAAACGTCGGATCAGCGATGAGATGACCCCTGATTTGGAATTCTACGAGAGGCTTGCCCCTGATTTCAGCGAAACTGACAGTGTGCTGTCGATGATGCTTCTCGCCCGAGTCACGGGTGTCACCACATACATGGTGCATCTCAGTTCAGATCTCACGATGCAGGCCCTCGAGTTGCCGTGGGCCGAGTCTGATCATCTGTTTGGCGAGACCTGCCCGCACTACCTGATGCACACAACCGATTCCGCAGCGGAGCTCAAGCTGACAGTCAGTCCGCCGGTGCGTCACCAAGAGGATCAGGATGCCCTATGGGAAGCTCTGGCAGACGGGCGTCTGGACACCGTGGGAAGCGATTCCAACCCGATTCTCCGTGATACCAAAATGGGCAACGGTGAATTCTGGTCGGTCAAACCCGGATTCGACTCCGTAGGTTTGATTGTTCCCAGTCTTCTCGATGGTGGATACCACCGAAGAGGAATCGGTCTCGGAAGAATCGCTGAGATCATGGCGGAGTCACCCGCCAAGATCTTCGGGCTCTACCCCCAAAAAGGCACCATCGCATCCGGTTCCGACGCCGACCTCATCCTCGTCGACCTGGACAAAGAGTCGACCGTGGGTCAGGAAGCGACGGCGGAGCACTCGGATTTCTCTGTGTTCGCCGGCATGACCCTCCGCGGCTGGCCAGTGGCCACCATTTCACGGGGCGAACTCATCGCCCAGGATGGCCACATGCTGTCCGAGCCGGGTCGCGGGCGATACTTGCGCCGAGAGACCTAAGCCGAACCCATGGGCATGACCCTGGCCGAGAAGATCATCGCCCGCGCGGCCGGTGTGACGAAAGTGTCTCCAGACGAGATCCACTGGGTTGATGTCGATCTGGCGATGATCCACGATTCGGGTGGTCCTCGCCGTATCTGGCCGATGCTCGACGAACTAGGTCTACGGGTGTGGGACCCGGACCGGGTGATTCTCGTGGCCGATCACTACGTACCAGCCCAAGACACCAACGCCGCCAAAATACTCCAGACGACCCGAGCCTTCGCAACCGAATTCGGGATCAGCAGCTTCTATGAAGCCGAGGGGATAGCCCACACACTGGTCGTCGAAAAGGGTCACCTCAGACCGGGGATGCTCTATGTGGGCGGTGACTCCCACACCTGCACCGGTGGCGTGCTCGGATGTCTGGCTCTTGGCATGGGTTCGACAGATCTCCTCGGAGTTCTGGCCACCGGCCGCACTTGGCTTCGAGTTCCTCACACCATCCGTGTCAATATCGACGGTTCCTTGGGGAGAGGCGTAACGGCGAAGGATTTCATGCTCACCATGATCGGCGAGAGAGGTATGGCCGGGGCGGTCTACCGGGTGCTCGAGTTCATCGGGTCCGGTGTCGCCGAAATGTCTGTGGATGAGCGAAGCGTGCTCACCAACATGTGCGCCGAAATTGGAGCCAAAACCGGCGTAATCGCTTCTGACGAAACGACGATCAGCCACTTCAAAGACCTCGGGATCCAGGTCGACGAAGGACCCTCATCAGACAGTGACGCTGGATACCTCCAAAGTTGGCCTTTCGACGCCTCTGAGATGGTCCCCGTAGTGGCACGACCGCATCGTCACGATGACGTGGTGCCGGCAGCCGACGTTGTCAACACTCCAATAGGCAGGGCATACATTGGCGCCTGCACAGGTGCCAAATACGCCGACCTGGCGATGGCGGCGGAAGTATTGAAGGGTCGTCGAGTTGCGTCCGGCGTGATTCTTCAAGTCGCTCCGGCCTCTGCAGCGGCCCTTTCTCGTGCGATGTCCGACGGCACGGCCGAAACGTTGGTCGAAGCGGGCGCACAACTGCTCTCGACCGGGTGCGGCGCCTGTCCTGGACTGGGCAGCGGCGTCCTCGGTCCCGGGGAAGTGTGCATCTCGACAACTAGCCGAAACACTCGTGGTCGGATGGGAAGCCCGGACTCGAAGGTTTATCTGGCTTCGGCTTATACGGTTGCGGCATCCGCTCTGGCCGGGGAAGTCGTTGACCCTCGGTCTGTCATGGGGGTGCCGGCATGAAGGTCATTGAGGGACGCGTGTGGAAATTTGGTGACGACATTGACACCGACCTGATTGTTCCTGGGCGCTACCTCATGTACGACGTTGCCGAGATCGCTGGCCATGTGATGGAGGGGACGCGACCCGGGTTTGCGGATCTGGTTGGACGGGGAGACGTCGTCGTTGCCGGGAAGAACTTCGGGTCCGGCTCTAGCCGTGAGGTGGCGGCCCGCGCTCTCAGAGAAGCTGGAGTCGTCGCCGTTGTGGCGAAGTCCTTTTCCCGGATCTTCTTTCGAAACTCCATCAATGTCGGCCTTGTACCTGTGGAGTGCGAGGAAGCCGACGTCATCGAAGAGAGTCAGACGGTCAGAATTGACATCGATCGTGGCGAGGTCATCATCATCGAGACCGAGGAGCGGCTTGTGGCGAAGTCTCTTCCATCCGAGGTAGCGGCGATCATGGAGGCGGGAGGCCTCGTCGATTTCTTGAGAATCAGGATCGGGGATGACACCACATGAGTTCCGGTCCTCGTCAACTCGACGCTTTGCTCGAAGATTCGTCTCCGGTGGTTGCTCCAGGGACCTTCAACGCTCTCTTCGCACGTCTCATCGAGAAAGAGGGCTTTGCAGCCGTCTACATTTCGGGCGCCGGAGTGGCCAACTCCCTGCTGGGGAAACCGGACCTCGGCCTTGTCTCGATGGATGAGATGACGATGATCGCCCGCCTGGTCTGTGATGTGGTGACGGTTCCGGTGATCGCCGACGCCGACACAGGGTACGGCGGAGTCCACAACGTGGCTCGGGTCGTTTCGGCATACGAGAGGGCAGGCGTAGCGGCGATCCAACTCGAGGACCAGGTGTTTCCGAAACGTTGTGGGCATTTTGACGGCAAGGAAGTTGTTCCGATTGGTGAGATGGTGGAGAGGCTCACCTCGGCCATCGAGACACGCGACAACACAAAACATGACGGCATCCGGATCATCGCTCGCACAGACGCCGCGGACGTTCTTGGACTCAAAGAAGCTATTCGTCGAGCCAGGATCTACGGCGAAGCGGGCGCAGACCTGCTTTTTGTTGAAGCCCCTACCAGTCGTGAACAACTCGAAACCATCGGGAGGGAATTGGCAGCTTGGCCGCTAGTGGCCAACATGGTCGAAGGTGGCAAGACCCCGTTGCTCAGCGTCGACGAGTTGGCAGAGCTCGGGTTTTCTCTCATACTTTTTCCGGGAAGCATCACCAGGACAGTCACAGGGGCAGCCAGGTCCCTTCTGCAGAACCTGGCGAACAGTGGGAGCACGACGGAGATGATTGACAACATGGCAACCTTTGATGAGATCAATGATCTGGTGGGATTGAAGGATGCGGATGACTGGGAGCGGAGTATCACTGAGGATGCGTCAAAGCGGGAGGACGCTGGATCTTGACGCGAGACGGATTGAAGGTGCTGTCAGCGACCGTGCTGGTGGTTCTGGCGATTGGCGCTTGCGCCAGCTCATCCACAAGTGGCACGACACCGTTTCAAGGTCTTGACGGGTGCAAGGCCGGTGCCGGCTCAGCGATGGCGTTTCTACAGCGAACTCTTGACGCTTTGGGAGACGCCGGCGTCGACGAAGCTCCCAACGTGGTTCCGTCATTCGACCACGACGTCGAAACGATGATGTATCGGGCTCGCGAAGTGCATTGCACCGAAGAAGGCTTTAACCAGGCGATTGTTGACAGGGTGGGTGAGCTCGTTGGTGACGGGGCCGCTGCTCAGATGCTGATTGTCACTGTAGAGGACCGGGGTCTTGGTTCCCTCGACGCCGAAAACGGAGGTCTGATCACACTCACCGGAGAGTGAGCATCATTTGGGCTGACGTTCAGCCTTTTTGACCTCTGTCAGCACGTAGAACACGAACTCCGACCTTCCTTCAGGACTGCGCTCCCGCGGTATCGGATTGTCCTTGAACCAGTCGAGGTATCTGCCATAGGCGTCGTGATCGAGGAAGTGAAGTTCGGCTATTCGATCAAAACGCACAGGCGTCTTTGCGGTCTCGGTGCCAGCGCTCGTCGTTGTGATCGGTCTTACGACGGTATCGAGCTCGACATGGTCGATGAAAGGATTGGCAAGCAGGTCTGGGTAGTGGACATCCCATAGCCAAGAATCGTATTCCTCGACCGAGACACCGTCGGCGATGTTGTATCCGAGGATCGCTTTGATCTGGGTACTCATTGATGTTGCCTTTCTATTCGCTTCGATCAAACGCCGGCACCAGCCGCTGATACGAGGATGACTTGGATAGACCGTTCACTGCGTCAAGAACCTGAGATGCACCCGTTGAGCCCAGTTGTGGTTCGACGTTGAGTCGGAACTTCAGTTCCAATTCGTCTGTTGACAGTGGATTCTCCGGTCCACCTCTCGTATGGGTCACGCGATGCTCTAGTCGAGTACCGTTGTTGAGCTCGATGCTGAGGACGCCAGGGAACTGATTGGGAAAGTCCCGGGTCGACTGCTCGTCGGCGTAGCATTCGACCAACGCCGAGACAGCTAAACGTTGCGGATCTCGCACGGCGTCATCGCTGAAATCGGCAGCCGATACACCAAGTCCTTCGCCGCCAAGGAGAGCAGTGGCAACGGTGAATGGTCCGCTGAACCTAGCGCTGTATCCCGATTCGGGAGCTGCTTTGGAGTCGATCGGTTCGGCGATGGTTCTAAGCACCGGCGCCGGCACACCGAGCCTCATCGCGGTGATCGAATCCGGGTTCACACCCTCCTGACGCAGCTTGATGGCGGCGTCGATGCCAGCGTGGGTGAAATGATTGGTTGGGTACGGCTTGGTGAAGAGTCGAAGCAGTTCCCATTTCTCTCCTAGAGCACCGACCAGGGAGGGCCTGTCGTAGAACCCACCGGTGAAGGCTTCGAAGAAGCCGAATCGTCCTTCGAGAACCGTGGGAGGTCCGGTCAATCCTGCTGTGGCGAACTCGGCTGCCGTGATGCCAGAGTGGGCGGCCCATCCGCAGTGCACCCGTTTGATGGTGCCTCCGGTTCGATTCGCCTCGATCAGCCCAGACCCCATCGATGCGGCAATGCCTATGGCGTGGGAGACAGTCTCCTTGTCAGCTCCGTGGAGCAGGGCGACAGCCACTGCAGCCCCAATGGTCCCGCATATCGATGTTGCATGTAATCCTCTCTCGAAAAAGATCGAATTTCGTAGCTTCGGGTCGTATGCTGCCATCCCCAATCGGCATGTCACCTCGATACCGACCGCTATCGCTGTTTCGATGTCGGCCCCTGGCGAACCCTCAGCCTCCGCGACTGCCAGGACAGCAGGAACCACCGAAGCGGACGGATGCAGAACGGAAGGCAGGTGGGTGTCGTCAAAGTCGAGGGCGTGGGCCATGGTCCCGTTCACCAGAGCGGCACTCGCTGCGGGAAGCCTCTCAGAGAAACCGAGCACGGACGCCTCGGGTACGCCGCCGCGGCCAACAACAGCAGATGCGACAACTCCGACAGTGGGTTCGTTTACAGCAGCGATGGATACCCCGAGGGTGTCGACAATGCTCCGCCTAGTGGCGGCACTCACCTCCGGATCGAGTGCCGTGCGAAGCTGGCGAGCGGCGAACCCCGCAATTTGTTGTGTCGGGCTTTCAGTCATCGATCAGGGCGATCGGCCGAATCGGCGAACCGGTTGCCCCCACCAACTTCAGCGGTGAGGCAACGAAGACGAACTCGTTGACACCGGACTCGGCGAGATCGGAGAGATCCATCACTTCGATGATGTGGATCCCGGCTTCCACCAATAGAATCCGATGGGCGGGTAGAACAGCGTGTCCACGTGCGGGCGCTATCACCTCAAAGGCAATGGTTTCGGCTCCGGCAAGTCTGATTCTGTGCTCGCTCAACCACCTCGCGGCCGCTTCTCCCGGCCCAGGTGTGCCTGTTGCCGCCCCAACGAACGTGTCGGGGTTGGCCCAGTGGCGAGACCATCCGGTCCGAATCATTACCGCGTCACCGGCCATCAGATCGACGCTTTGCCGGCTCGAAGACTCTTCCAAGTCCTTCACTGAGACTTCATAACCACCGTCCAATACCTCCACCCCGTGTAGAGCTGCGATGTCGAGTATCACTCCGCGACAGACGATGGGCTCCACAGTTTCAATGCCCAGCTCGGAGAAGCCCAGGTTGGACTGGATCGAGTCGGGTACGACGCCTCCATGAAGAAGCCCGTCTTGGGATACATGGGCCAGAGCGTCGATGTGTGTCCCAACGTGTCCACCAGTCACGATGATTTCATTAGCTGCGGACCCGCCATCGGATCGCACTGTGTCTCCGTGCCGCCTCATCAAGGCGAGTTGGAAGGCGGGATGGTTGGGGGAGACCGGCATCCCACGATGGAGTGGTTGGGCCAGGTCGATGATATGGGACGACCTGAGACGATCCCAGATCGAGTCCATTAGACGGCTCCCAGATTCGAAAGCTCTGCCAATTCCTCGGCGTCAATGCCGAGTTCGCCATATACGGCTTTGTTATCGGCACCGATGCCCCGTCCGCCCCATTTGATAGCTCCGGGGGTAGCGGAGAGGCGAAACATGAGGTTCTGCATACGAATCGGGCCAAGGTCCTCGTCGTCGATGGTGGTGATGGAGTCCAATGCCTCGTATTGCGGGTCCTCGAATATGTCAGCGATGTCGTAGACAGGTGCGAGCGCTGCACTGGCCTTCTCGAACTGGTCGACGACGTCGTCAAGGCCGCGATCGCCGATCCAGGCTCCCACCATCGAGTCGAGTTGGTCGGCATGCTCTGCTCGACCACGCCCTGTTTCGAACCAGGGCTCCGAGATCACTTCCGGATGTCCGACGAGTTTCATGACTCTCTCGGCCACATTGTGTGCACTAGTCGAGATAGCTACCCAGTGCTTGTCCCGTGTCTGATACGTGTTGCGTGGCGCGTTGTTGACTGATCTGTTTCCCGCTCTCTCCTGAACCACGCCAAGCTGGTCATACCAGATGGGCTGTGGTCCAAGAATCGAAAGGATCGGCTCGATGATTGCCAGGTCAATAATCTGGCCGGACCCATCTCGAACGTCACGGTTGTAGAGGCACATCTGTATGGCGTTGGCGAGGGCAAGTGCAGAAATGCCGTCAGCGAGGCCAAAGGGCGGAAGCACAGGTGGTCCATCGGCCTCACCGGTGATCGCAGCGAATCCGGACATCGACTCTGCGAGCGTTCCGAATCCTGGACGTGACGCATATGGGCCGAATTGGCCAAAGCCGGTTACCCGGGCGATTACAAGTCCCGTGTTGAGGTCCAATAGGTCCTCGGGATCCAAGTTCCAGCGTTCGAGAGTTCCGGGTCTAAAATTCTCAATGAGCACATCGGCGGATTCGACCAAACGTCGCATGAGGTCCTGACCTCCGGCAGTGGACATGTTGCAGGTCACTGTCCGCTTGTTCCGGGAGAGCATCTTCCACCACAGGTTGATGCCATCTTTCTGATAACCGTGGTTGCGGACCGGGTCCCCTCGGGGATGCTCGACTTTGATTACCTCAGCGCCAAAGTCCCCCAAAAGCGTTGCCGCCATTGGTCCGGCAAATAGGGTTGCGGCATCAATTACTCGCACCCCTTTCAGTGGTCCTGACACATGTGCTCCACTATGTTCCACTCAACGGAATAACGTTCCACATACTAGACATGCCACCTAAACTCGTACTTTCGGCGTTACCTGGTTAGCGCCCTATCAAAAGCTGGTCATCTCCGTGACGCTCCGCTCATACCTATACGCCCCAGGGAACCGCCCAGAATTGTTCGCAAAGGCCGTGAATTCGGGTGCTGATGGGGTGATCCTGGATCTAGAAGACTCCGTCCTCCCAGGTGAGAAGACGGTCGCCATCCAACACGTTGTCGACTATCTCGCCGACCAGGAGACATCGCCCACTGACTCCCAAATTTGGGTTCGAGTCAACAATCGACCGGGACTCCTCGAAGAAGAGTTGACCGCACTGACCGGGATGCGCCGACTCACCGGCATCAGCCTTCCGAAGGTTGAAAGTGTTGTCGAGCTCGATCGAGTGAATCAGCTGCTACCCGAACGTGTGGGTGTCCTTGCTCTCATTGAATCGGCAATCGGAGTGACCGCGGTCCCCCAGATAGCGAACCACCCCCGGGTTCACAGACTCGGACTTGGTGAAGCCGACCTGATCGCCGACTTGAAGATGAGGCCGTCGCCAGAACGAGTCGAGCTGATGCCTATCAGAGTCAGTTTGGTGGTGGCTTCGGCGGCAGCCCGAATTGACCAGCCAGTGGGACCCGCTTTTGTTGATGTTGGAGATGAGCAGGGCCTCGAACACTCCAGCGAGCAGTTTCGGCGGCTCGGTTATGGCGGTCGTTCCGCTGTGCATCCCAGGCAAGTAGGAATCATCAACAGGGCTTTCACCCCCACAAAATCAGAGATCGAACGGGCCGAGGATGTAGTTCGGTCCCTTGCGAAGGGCACCGACCCCGAAACCGGAGTTGTTGTTGACGATAAGGGGATGATGGTTGATGAGGCTGTAATCCGGAGTGCTCGTCATGTTCTCGACGTTGCCACGAGACTTGGACAACGAGAAAGGGGTATGAGTGACTAAACAGCCTCAAGGTCAGACGATCGCAACGGTCGAACGGGCCGCCGACGTCCTGAATGCGTTCACCGAGTTGGATGGGGCGACCGTCGGTGTCACGGAGCTGTCGGAGAGGCTTGATCTGTCGAAGGCCGTTGTGCACCGGATCCTCACGTCTCTGAGAGTCAAGGGTTTCATCGAATTGGACGAGGACAGCCGCAGATACTCCCTGGGCCCGGCTTCGCTGTCACTCGGCTTGACATATCTCCAAAAGATTGACGTCCGGGACGAGGCAAGAAGCTTCCTACGGGATCTCTCCGATCAGACCAACGAAACAGCCACGCTGTCTGTCAGACGTGGCGACGTTCGCATGTACGTGGACCAAATCACTCCCTCTCGAGAGGTGAAAATGACGGTCCAGCTTGGTCACCCCTATCCACTCCATGCCGGCGGATCCTCAAAGGCGTTCCTGGCCCATCTATCTGACGAGTTCATTGATGATTATCTGAGCAGACCGTTGGAGTCAGTGGGGCCCTTGACGATTACGGACCCCGATCTGCTGCGGAAGGATCTAGCTCTTGTCCGCTCCCGTGGGTTCGCATCTTCGCTGGGCGAACGTCAAGAAGGAGCGGGTTCGGTCGCCGCGCCCGTCTTTGGTCTCGACAGCGACCCTGTGGCCGTTATCAGTGTCTGCGGCCCGGTAGAACGCTTTCGAAGTGAGATCGACGACATTGCTCCAGTTCTGCTCGAGTCAACTCGGAAGCTCTCGCGACGTCTGGGATGGGAAGCCTGACTGGATCAACCCGAATAGGGCCGGGCAAGGTACTTTCCGACGGGAGACCCAACAACCGATCCGTCGTCGAGCACATGCGCCCCCCTCACGAATGTGTGCCTGACCTTGCCCCGCAACTGTGTGCCCTCCATAGGGGAGTAACCCTGGGCAGATTCAGATAGCTCGGCCCGCACAGTCCAATCGGAACCCGGATCGAGGAGGGCGATGTCCGCGTCAAACCCGGGGGCAATATCACCCTTGGTCAGAAGACCGAAGCGTCGGGCCGGGTTCCATGAAACCAACTCAGCCACCCGATTTGGTGTGAGCCCACGTTTGGTTCCCTCAGAAAAAACACCAGCCAAGAGATATTCGGTGCCGCCAAATCCCGATTTGGCTTGCCATACGTCTTCAGGGTCCGGTCCCAGCTTTGTTTCTGGTTTGCAGCATGCATGGTCTGAAACGACCCAGTCGACATCGCCGGCAAGTACGGCTTCCCAGAGAGCTTCGACATCCTCCGAGGAACGCAAGGGCGGGTTTACCTTGCCGTAAAGACCGCTTGTCTTGTCAAAGTCAGTCAGCAGATGCCCGATGGTGACCTCTCGGCGGAAGTCAATGTGGGGATAGCTGGCCGCCACGAGGAGCGCAGCCTCGATTGCGGCGCCCGACGAGAGGTGAAGAAGATTCACGTTCGTGAGGCCAGTGGCATGTGCCAAATAGGCTGCGATCGTGATGGCCAGACCCTCGGAGTGCGGGGGTCGGGCCGCCGAGTAGGCAGCTAGCCCATCGAGATTGCTGTCTTGTTCAACCATTTCGGTATAAGCGGTCATGATTTCCGCTGTTTCGCAATGAAGGCTCAGCGAGAGGAATTCCGCAATGTCTGGGTACCTCTCCCTGGCTGCCTGGAGGCCGCGCATGATGAACTCGAAATGTGCATAGTCGTAGCGCTCGCCTGGAGGTGTCATCAAGAAGGAAGACTGGTCGTCGGACTTGCCGTGGAGTCCGTGACCTCCGTAGAACATGAAAACCTTGTACGAGATCACCCCGAATTTCTCTATCAGCGACGGGATTTCGTCAATGTGACTGCTTTGCATGGGTGCCAGATGGAAGGCGTAGTCAACGAAAGCTCGTCCCTCTGTGCCATCAAGGACTTCAGGAAAGAAGTCCATGTACGGACCCCCTTTGTTGAGGTAATACTGGCCTGTGCGGATGTAATTCATGGCCGTCGTAGTGCCACCCTGGGCCGCCGCACGACTCTCGGTGACTGCGTCGTCGGTCAACGGGTTGTAGATCCCCCAGTGGCAATGCGCATCAACAGAGCCTGGGAAGGCCAAGAGGCCACTGCCGTCCACGACCTTCTTTGCTGAGGCGACGTCAAGATCCATTTCGACGGCAGAGATGACGCCATCGGAGACCGCAATGTCCATCTTCATCATTCCGTTCCGAGTTGGACGGACGATCTCGCTTCCCTTGATGATCAGGTCGTGGTCTGCCATTGATCTTCCTCTCAAACTGATCTGCACGGCGATCGTACACGTGGCCCGGTGCGTGGAACACCGTTTCGGATCCGATGGCTGGACCGGTGTGCACTACTAGGGACTGGGACTCCGAGAGCGTGATGATTCATTGAGCATGAGCTAATTAGCCAGGGCTGAGAGACCTTTCATAGCGTGGCGTGGGTACCTCGACCGCTCCGTTTGACCACCGTTTGACGTCGCCCGCCCCTGGCCGGCGAAATCACCGACAACCACAGGCCTTTCCGCTTCAACACGTCCTTGTTCGAAT
>JAZFTT010000136.1:0-7719 GCA_036446835.1 Acidimicrobiia bacterium | reverse complement strand
CATGTCGGACAGCGCCTTCCGCTCGGCGCTGGCACTGCTTCTCGACAGGGAGGGTCTTGCCATTTCGATTCCCACCGGAGGTTCAGTCGCCCACAGCTTCGTCAGCAATGCAAACACGAAATGGTTCGACCCCGAGACTGCGACCCAAAACGCTGAGCGCTACTCGGGAAATCTGACGACACGCCTCGAACTTGCCCTCGCCGGTCTCCGCGATGCCGGGTACACCTGGTCAACGGCCCCGATCGTGGGGGCAGACGGGAACGTCGTGGCCGGAATCGGTCTGAGAATCACAGAACTGGAACCTGCTCCTTTGACGATTCTCACCCCAGGTGACGCCTACGACTCCTCTCGTCCACTGTACGCAGCGGAGATCGCCGAAACGCTCGGTTGGCTGGGATTCGACGTCAGACCGGTGGAAACCGACTTCGACAGTGTCGTCGACCTCGTCTTCACCCCAGGCGATGACGGGTTGCTGCACTACGACATGTACCTCCTCGGCTGGTCTCTGGGCAACCCTGCCCTACCTGGCTACTACCGGACTCTCTTCAGCGTCGACGGACCTATGAACAACACCGGGTACTCGAGTACCGAATTCGCACAAGAACTCGAGGCGTACGAAGACTCATACAGCTTTGAAGATGCCCATCAGGCGCTGTGGGCCATGGAGAGCACTCTGTCGGCCGACCTTCCCTATCTCCTGTTGTACACGAGCGAAATAACCGAGGCGTACCGCTCGGACCGGGTCGTCTTTGATATCGCCGGCGGTCTTGGGGGTATTCAGGGACGACTCGGTGGCATCGGTGACGTCAGACCCGTTTCCTAGCGGTACGCTCGCCGGGTGCCAGAAGAGCAAGTCTCAGATCGCATCCTGACGATTCCCAATCTGGTCACCTTGGTCCGGCTGTTGGGCGTCGGCGTTTTCTGGTGGGTGCTTCTCGTGGAGGAGAACATCGGTCTGGCCGCGGGTCTCATCTTCGTGATCGGTTGGACCGACTGGATCGACGGCTACCTGGCTCGCAAACTCGATCAGGTCTCCAGACTCGGCACGGCGCTCGACCCGATTGCCGACCGTCTGATGATTGCCTCTGCCGTCATCGGAGGGATGATCGTGGACCCCCCCGTTGTGCCGCTGGTCATCGGCTTCGGGCTCATCGCCCGTGAGCTGCTCATGGGCGCCGTGGCACTGACACTTCTCTCCAAGGGCGGCGGCACGCTGGAGGTTCGTTACCTCGGCAAGGTTGCGACCTTCATTTTCTACGGCGCCATACCTCTGTTCTATCTGGCGGCAATCGACTTTCTGGTTGTGGTCACGGTTCCCCTGGCGTGGGTGTTGGGTGCAGTCGGGCTGGCGATGTACTGGTATGTCACCTTCCAGTATGTCGGTGACGCGAGAAGGGTTCTTGCGCAAGTAAAGTCCGCGCCCAAACATGAGGAGAGTTGATGCAAATACCTGAAGACCTGCTCTACAACGATGATCACGAGTGGATCCAGCGGAGGGGCGATTCTGTGGTCAGGATCGGTATCTCGGACTATGCGCAGGATCAGCTCGGCGATGTGGTCTATGTCGAACTGCCGGACGAAGGTTCGACCGTTGCCAAGAATGATCTGCTGGTGGAGATCGAAAGCACCAAATCGGTGGGGGAGGTGTATGCCCCGTTCGCCGGCACCGTCGTTGCCGTCAACCAGGCCGTGGCGGATGCACCCGAGTTGGTGAACACGAGCCCATACGGCGACGGGTGGCTTGTCGAGATCGATGTGACGGGCGAGCTCTCTGAAATTGGGCTTCTCGATGCTGTCGCCTACAAGGACCTGACCGAGTAGGAGATAGCCGGCACATCTGTCAGCATTTCCTATTATCTGAAAACGATGACGGAGAACCCCGGCCAGGAGCCGACCGAATCGAAGCCTGAGGTTGAGGTCGAGACTGACCCCACCGTCCTGTACGTCCCTATTCCCGATCGTGTAGGTCATCCGCTGAGCCGTGACGAGGCTTCACACATCGACGGTCTCACCGGATTCGCTCTGGTCGTCGAGCGCGGCCCACGAACCGGAATGACCTACATGCTCCGAAACGGAAACACCACAGTCGGTCGACACCCCGAGAGCGACATCTTCCTCAACGACGTGACCGTTTCAAGACACCATTGTCGCCTCCTGGTGACCAGTGAGGAGATCAGCATCGAAGACAGCGGGTCGACGAACGGCACCTACGTAAACGACGAGCGGGTAGATCAGGCACAACTCACTGCCGGCGACGAGGTGATGGTCGGGCGATTCCACTTTGTTGTCGCCCACGGGGATGCCTGACACCAAGGCACTCAGCATCGGTGAGGTGATCAACCTCCTCAGAGAGGACTTTCCCGACGTGTCCGTGTCGAAGATCCGCTTCCTCGAAAGCCAAGGTCTCATCGATCCGGGACGGTCATCGAGCGGCTATCGCCAGTTTGACACCGACGACATTGCACGACTGCATTTCATCCTCGCGCAGCAGAGAGATCATTTTCTCCCTCTCAAGGTCATCAAGTCCAAACTCACACTCTGGGAAAGGGGAGAGGAGGGCGACGCTGTCGGGGATGTGGGCCCCACCCTGCTTGATGAGTCAGGTGAGCCCTTGGACCGGGCAGATATCATCAAACGCTCGGGTCTGACGGAGAAAGAACTCCAACAACTCGTCGAGGTCGGGTTGATTCGCCCCATCCTGGACTCGACCGTGTTTCCCCCTGAGGCCGGTGTCGTCGGAGCGGAGGCCAAGCGTCTGATGGACCACGGGCTGGAACCGAGACATCTTCGATCCATACGACTGTCCGTCGATCGTGAGTCCGATCTCTTGATCCAGTTGGCGGCGCCTCTGTTGAGGTCTTCCAACGCCGAATCGAGAGCCAGAGGAAAGGACATCCTCGAGTCCTGCTCCGACTCGGTGAGGGCCATGCATCGTGCCCTCATGGCGGCCGAGTTGAGGCAACAGATCTCCTCATGACACGTCTCAGCCGCGTGGCCGCTTTGGTGGCGGTGATGACATCGGTGCTTACCCTGCCCGCCGCCGGCGCTCCTCTGACGTTTCCAACCAGGGTCCAGGACGGTTTCACGAGTCCCGGCCCGCCGGTGGTCACTGCCGCATCATGGATCCTCTTCGACGAGTCGAGCCAAACGGTGCTGGCGTCTCACCTCTCCACACAGGAGAGAGCCATGGCGTCGACCACGAAGATCATGACCGGGCTCTTAGCCATGGAGCGATCGGACCTGACTGACATCGTGACGATCTCCAAACGAGCCGCCGACACCGGTGAGCGCGAGATCGATCTCGTTGCAGGAGAGCAGCTGACGATGAGCGCCCTTCTCAAGGCGGCGATGATCCACTCGGCGAACGACGCCGCCACGGCGATCGCCGAACACGTTGGAGGCTCGGTGGAGGGTTTTGTCGACATGATGAATGAGCGAGCGAGTGAGCTCGGTCTGACTGAGACCCACTTCACCAATCCCCACGGTCTTGATGCTCCGGACCACTATTCCAGTGCCCGCGACCTTCTCGACCTCGCCAGGGTCGCCATGGCCTTTCCCGAGTTCAGTGACAACGTCCGCTCCCGTATCTTTGTCTTTCCCGACGCGCCGGACGGAAGCAAACGGATCGGGGGCACGACAAACCTGCTTCTTGGTGACTACGAGGGTGCCGGCGGGATCAAGACCGGGTTCACCTCTCGGGCACTCCTCACTTTCGTGGCGACAGCCGAGCGAGACGGAAGACGACTTTATGCCGTTGTCCTCGGCTCAGTAGGACGTCGGGCTCATTTCGATGATGTCCGGGCCCTATTCGATTACGGATTCTCCCAACTTGGCATCTATGGGACAATCTCGACCGGCAAGCCCTATGTTTCTGTCAAACGGCGAGTCGAGCCAGGACCGCTGGTGGCGACTTCGAACATGGAAACCCTCATACATCTGGCAGGCCAAGGACTCATGACCGATCCACCTTCGTCAACGGCGATCGTGCCGGAACCAGTCCCTTCTCCAGTGATCCTCGTGAGCCGTCGCCCCGTGCCCCCACCCGAGCCCGTTCAGGCGATTTTGACCTTTTGGTGGGATGAGATCGTCGGAAACTGATGTGACGGACTACCCATTCGCCACCGAGGTGATCACCGAAGCTGACCTGAAGTCGAGGGTGGTCGAATTGGGCCAGGCAATCTCGACGGATTATCTGGGTCGGTCCCCGATGTTCGTGGTGGTCCTCACCGGGTCGGTTCTGTTCGCAGCGGATCTCGTTCGTAACGTCGAGGCGCCTTCCGAGGTTGATTTCCTGGGTCTGAACAGATTCGGTGAGAGTGGTCGAATCGGCATCGCCATGGATCTGTCGACGCCGGTCTTCGACCGCAATGTGATCATCGTCGAGGATATCGTCGACACCGGGCTCACATTAAAGGTACTTCGGAGAATGATGACCGATAGGGGAGCAGCATCCGTGTCGACCGCGGCACTTTTCGACAAGACACGTCGTCGGGTAACCGACGTCCCCATCGAATACCGAGGTTTCGAGGTAGGCGATGAGTTCCTGGTCGGGTACGGATTGGATTGGCAGGGTGTTTACCGAAACCTCCGATCGATCTGGGCCGTGATGGATATCGAAGCCTTTATCCGGGATCCCAAAGTCCTCTCCAAGCAACTGCATTCGGGCTGACCACTCTGCTGTGTGCATCACTGGTGATAACCTCGTCCCATGGCCAGTAACGGTGACCTGATCCCGATGGATGTGGTTGGAGTGCGAGTGGAACTGCCGTCCAATCAGCCGATTGTCCTGCTTCGGGAAAAAGAGGGGTCTCGCTACCTCCCTATCTGGATCGGCGCCAGCGAGGCTACCGCAATCGCCACCGCCCTCGAAGGCATACAACCGCCACGACCTCTCACCCATGACCTGATGCGATCTGTCATCGACGCAGTCGGGGCACTCGCCGTTCGAGTGGTGATAACCGAGATGCGAGACTCCGTCTTCTACGCCGATCTCGCCCTCGACGTTTCTGGCAAGGAGATCCAGATCTCGTCCCGGCCTTCTGACGCCATTGCACTGGCCGTCCGTACCGGTACCCCTGTATTCACCAATCCTGGGGTGCTGGAAGAGGCCGGCGTCCACTTTGAAGAGGATGACGAGGAAGAAGAAGTAGCCCGGTTCCGCGAGTTCCTCGAGGAAGTAACAGTGGAGGACTTTCTCACCGGGGAAGGCTCTGACCAATCGGAGTGAATCCAAAACAACGCATCGGTTACGGTCTCGCTGCCCTGGCGATGATTGTGGCTGTGGGAACTCTCGGTTACATCTTCATAGAGGATGCCACGGGGCTGGACGCCCTCTATATGGTGGTCATCACCGTCACCACCGTTGGCTTCGACGAGGTGTTCGACCTCTCTACGGCTGGTCTGTTCTGGACGATGTTCATCGTCCTCAGCGGCTTTGGTGTCGCTATCTACACTGCGATCGCGTCCATCGAGTATCTCGTGGACCTCGGGGACCTTCGGAGACGGAAACGAATGCAGAACGAGGCAGCCAAGCTGACAAACCACATCATCGTCTGCGGGTTCGGCCGTGTTGGGCAGGGAACCTGGTCAGCGTTACGAGCCGAGGGTGTGGACGTCGTCGTCATCGAAACCTTGGATGAGAGAGTTCAGGCGGCTCGGGCTGCCGATGCCGTCGTGATAACAGGTGACGCGACACACAACGACATTCTCCAGCTCGCAGGCATTGAACATGCCCAAGCTGTGATCGCTTGTGTTGCCGATGACTCCGACAATCTTGTAATCGCACTATCGGTCAAGGCATTGCGCCCCGACTTGCGTGTTGTTTGCCGGGCGACGGAAATGGAGTCTGAGCGGAAGCTGCGTCTCGCCGGCGCCGATGCCGTAGTGGCACCGCAGATTGTCGGGGCGGAGCGACTGGCGCTGATGGCAATGCAGCCCAAACTGGCGCAGATCTTCGACGTTGTCGTAGCCGGGAGCCCTGTTGAGTTTCGAGTGGAAGAGTTGGATATATCCAGCGACTGCGTCGTTGCCGGTAAGACCATCCGGGAGTCGAGGATCCGCCAGGACAGTGGGGCGTTGATTCTGGCGCTTGAAGACGGCGAGGAGCAGGTGGTCATCAACCCCGGGGCCGACGTCACGCTCAATCCCGGTGACCGTCTCGTCGTGGTGGGGACAAAAGACCAGGTGGAGTCTGCTGCCGGGATAATCCAGCCGGTTTCTTGACCCGACCCCAGTGGGTGAAAGCGTCGACGATCGCCTCATGAAGGACCACAGGGGGCAGAGTTTTCCACAGGAAACGTTGACACGACGATGGTATCCCCGTTAGCTTTCCTTCCGGCGGAGTTACAAGCATGTAATCCGGAGGATTGAATGACCCAAGAGCGAGAACTCGGTTACCGCGCCCCACAGGTGTGCAAGCTGGTTGGCATCACCTATCGCCAACTGGATTATTGGGCACGAACCGACCTCATCGTCCCCGCCCTTCAGCAGGCGAGGGGCTCTGGCACACAGAGGCTCTACTCATTCACAGACGTGGTCCAACTCAAGGTAATCAAGAGACTTCTCGACGCCGGGATGAGTCTCAAGAAGATCCGATCGGCGGTCTTGATTCTTCGGGAGCAACTCGACTCCGATCAGCCGCTGACCGACGTCACGCTGCTGAGCGACGGTCAGACCATCTACGCAGTTCACTCCGAAAAAGAGGTCGTGGACGTCTTCCGCAGAGGTCAGGGAGTTTTCGGAATTGCCATAGGGCCGGTTCAAGATGAGGTCGAAGGAGCAATTCACCAGCTCTTTTCTGAGGATGTCGAATTGGCCGGGGCTATCGAGGCAGGAGCCCCCTGAGCACAGACCGCCCCTCGGCACATCAGATCGAATTCGCTCACAACAGTGAGTTGCAGTTCGCCCTTCTTCTCGATTTCTATGGCGTCCCATGGGATTTCGAGCCGAAGAGCTTTCCCATCGAGTTCGACTCCGAAGGCGAGCCGACGAAATGGTTCACCCCCGACTTCTATCTTCCCGACGACGACTTGTACATCGAGATAACGACGATGAACCAGAAACTCGTGACCAAGAAGAACAAGAAGGTTCGCCGTCTTCAGGCCATTCACCCCGACACGAAATGCAAGGTGTTCTACCAGCGCGACTATCTCCATCTCGTGGTCAAGTACGGGCTCGAGGAGCCGGACCATCTCGAGGAAACCGCCGCCCTCACTCGCATCCCCGGTCCTCCGGAGATAGTCCGGCTAGAAGAACGGGGTGAGCGCCTCATCGGATGAATCGCTCACCGCTCCACCAAACCAACGCGGCACTTGGGGCGCGTTTTGTCGATTTCGGTGGCTGGGAGATGCCGGTTCAGTACGAGTCAGTTCTCGCTGAGCATCGCTCGGTGCGGAAATCTGTGGGTTTCTTCGACGTCACCCATCTCGGTCGGTTCGAGCTCACCGGCCCTGGCGCCCATGACGCCATTCGACAGTTGCTGTGCAACGACGTGGAACGAATCGAGCCGCGTCGGTGCCAGTACACGATGATCCTCAACGACAGCGGGGGGATAATCGATGACATGATCGTTTGGTGGTGGGAGCCCGACAGGTTCTGGGTCCTTCCCAACGCCGCCAATCAGCAGAGGGTGATGGATGCCTTTGCCGCCCAACCGGGCTGCTCTGTGACCGATCTGCAGATGTCGACCGTGCTGATCGCACTCCAGGGACCTGACGCCAA
>JAZFTT010000135.1:0-10191 GCA_036446835.1 Acidimicrobiia bacterium | reverse complement strand
GGACCACAGTCGTCGCAGATGATCATCACATTGGAGGCATCGATCGGCATGTCCTTGTCGATGATTCCGCCCTGCATCGTCGCGCCCGACGGCTTGGTATGACGCTTGGCGGTGTTGACCCCTTCGACCTGGATCTTTCCTCTGTCTCGAAAGACCTTGCTCACCTTCGACTCTTTGCCGGCGTCCTTGCCGGAAATGACCATCACCTTGTCGCCGGCCTTGAGCTTCATCAGAGAACCTCGGGGGCAAGGGAGATGATCCGCATGAAGCGTCGGTCACGCAGTTCTCGAGCCACGGGGCCGAAGATGCGAGTTCCGATGGGCTGTCGGTTGGCATCGATGATCACGCAGGCATTGTCATCGAAGCGGATGTAGGTGCCGTCGGTGCGTCGCGACGCCTTCTTGGTGCGCACCACAACGGCCCTGACAACTTCGCCCTTCTTGACGGACCCGCCAGGGTTGGCGTCCTTGACGGCGCCCACGATCACGTCTCCGACCCCTGCGTAGCGACGGGACGAGCCACCGAGCACACGAATGCAAAGCACCTCGCGGGCACCGGTGTTGTCCGCCACCTTGATACGGGACTCCTGTTGAATCATCGGACGCGCTCCACGATCTCGGTGAGACGCCATCGCTTCTGCTTGGAGATGGGACGTGTCTCCACGATCTGGACCGTGTCCCCCACGTTGGCGTCGTTGGTCTCGTCGTGAACGTGGAACTTCGTGCTGTGACGGACGACCTTGTCGTACCTGGGGTGCGCGGTCAGGTTGGGCACTTCGACGGTGATCGTCTTGTCACGGCTATCCGAGACAACTACGCCAACCCGCACCTTTCGCCGATTGCGCGTTTCGTTCTCAGCCATCAGGCAACCTCCTCAGCAGCGACATCATCGGCCGCCATTAGCTCTCGCTCTCGCATCACGGTGAGCATGCGGGCGATTTCTGTCTTCACCACTCGAATCCGGGCGGTGTTGTCGAGTTGGTTCGTGGCCACCTGGAAACGAAGGTTGAACTTCTCCTCCTTCGCCTCGGTGAGGGCATCCACCAGCTCTTCGGTGGTGAGTTCACGAATTTCTGCGGTGGTCATGTGTCCTCCCTGCTCACGAATCTGGTCCTGATCGGGAGTTTGTGACTCGCCTTACGCATGGCCTCACGGGCCATCTCCTCAGACACACCCGCCAGCTCGAACATGACGCGGCCCGGCTTCACGACGGCCACCCAGAACTCCGGGTTTCCCTTCCCCGAGCCCATACGGGTCTCAGCGGGCTTCTGAGTCACCGGCTTGTCGGGGAAGATGGTGATCCAAACCTTCCCGCCACGCTTGACGGCGCGGGTGATGGCGACACGGCTTGCCTCGATCTGACGGGAGGTGATCCACGCCGGCTCCAGGGCTTGCAGCCCATACTCACCGAAGTTGACCTGTGTGCCGCCTTTGGCGACGCCCGACATGCGCCCTCGGTGCATCGTGCGATACTTGGTTCTCTTGGGCATCAACATGACCCGCTACTCCTCTTCGCCCTTAGGAGTCCCCTGCTCTGCTGGGGGCGCGGCCGACGGAGCGTCGGCCGGGGGGGGAGACACGGTCTGCTCGTCCTGGGCACTCTCGTACTGCACCTTGGCCTCGGCGGCCGTGGGGCGTCGTCCACCACCGGCCTCGATCAGCTTCCGGCCACCGGTCTCCTTGCCCGCAGACTCGACGGGGCGCTTGCCTCCACCGGCTTCGATGAGACGCTGCTTGCCTGACCCGGCTCCGGCCGCTTGTTCGGCGCGGGACTTGAGACTCTTCTGGGTTCGGCGGACGGGACCGCCGGTGGCCAGGTCCGCCTCTGCGATGATGCGCTCGCCGGAGACCCCGCCCCGATCGACCACCTCACCCCGGTAAACCCAAACCTTGACGCCGATGGCGCCAACCGTGGTTCGTGCCGTCGCTGTTCCGTAGTCGATGTCGGCCCGTAGGGTGTGAAGCGGCACACGACCCTCGCGGTACCACTCACGACGACCCATGTCGGAGCCGCCAAGACGACCCTTGGATTCGACACGGACACCTTCGGCGCCGGCTTTTAGGGCAGAGGCGACGGCGCGCTTCATGGCCCGCCGGAAGGCGATCCTGTTCTCGATCTGGTCAGCAATGCCTCTGGCAAGAAGGGCGGCGTCGAGATCCGGGTCCTTCACCTCGTTGATGTTCAGCTTGATCCGACGATCGGTGATCTTCTCGAGACCGTTGCGGAGACGCTCGGCCTCGGAGCCCTTGCGGCCGATGACGACACCGGGACGGGCGGTGTGAATGTCGACGATGAGACGATCGCGCGTACGCTCGATGTCGATTCGCGAAACGGCCCCACGCTTCAACTCCCCGCGGAGGTATTCGCGAATCTTCCAATCCTCGTTGACAAAAGCTGCGTACTCCTTGTCTGAGAACCACTTCGATTTCCAGTCGGTCGCCACACCGAGACGGAACGAATAGGGGTGTACTTTCTGGCCCATCAGCTCACCTCCTCATTCATGTCCGAGACCACGATCGTGATGTGACTCGTGCGTTTGTTGATCCGGCTGGCGCGACCGCGGGCGCGGGGGCGAAAGCGCTTCAAAGTGGGGCCCTCGTTTGCAAAGGCCTCGGCAACTACGAGATCCTCGGGATCCAGGGCGTGGTTGTGCTCGGCGTTGGCGACGGCCGACTTCAAGGTCTTGGCAATGGGACCCGCTGCGGCTCGTGGAGTGAGTCGAAGCACGTGCTCGGCCTCCTCGACGGGAAGACCACGAACCAGATCGAGCACCCGGCGCACCTTGTAAGGGGACTGGCGGATGAAACGGGCTTGGGCTTTGACCTTCATCGTCTCGATGCCGCCTTGTCTGCGTGACCGCGGAAGGTGCGGGTGGGGGAGAACTCTCCGAGCTTGTGGCCGACCATCGACTCGGTCACGTACACGGGAACGTGCTTGCGACCATCGTGGACGGCGAGTGTGTGTCCGACCATCTCCGGGATGATCGTGGAGCGTCGCGACCAGGTCTTGATCACGCGCTTCTGGCCGTTACGGTTGAGCTCTTCGACATTGTTGTCCAGGTGCTCGTCGACGAAGGGGCACGTTTTCATTGAGCGAGCCATCATCGCCTGCCTTTCTTCGTGCGACGTCGCACGATGTACTTGTTGGAAGCCTTCTTCTTGCTGCGTGTGCGGCCCTCCGGCTTGCCCCAGGGACTCACCGGATGACGGCCACCGGAGGATTTGCCCTCACCACCGCCGAGCGGGTGGTCGACGGGGTTCATCGCAACACCACGAGTCTGGGGGCGAACGCCTTTCCAGCGGTTGCGACCTGCCTTGCCGATCGTGATCAGCTCGGCCTCGGGGTTGCCCACCTGACCGACCGTGGCACGGCTGTCGAGTGGCACCTGCCGCATCTCACCGGAGGGAAGACGCAACAGGGCGAGGTTGCCCTCCTTGGACATCAATTGCACCGAGGCACCGGCTGATCGAGCCAGTTTGGCCCCGCCACCGGGACGCATCTCGATAGCATGCACCGTCGTTCCGGCCGGGATGTTCCGCAGGGGCAGGGCGTTGCCTGGCCGGATTTCGGCCTTGGCGCCTGACATCAACCGGTCATCCACCTTCACCCCGAGAGGAGCGAGGATGTAGCGCTTCTCACCGTCCACGTAGTTGAGAAGGGCGATGCGAGCGTTGCGGTTCGGGTCGTACTGAACCGAGGCAACCCGCGCGGGGATCCCGTCCTTGTCACGCTTGAAATCTATGATGCGATAGCGCTGTTTGTGCCCGCCGCCACGGTGACGTGAGGTCACCCGGCCATAGGTATTGCGACCACCGGTCTTGGACTTCTTGGCGATTAGAGACTTCTCGGGCTTGCCGGTTGTGATCTCGGCGAAGTCCGAAACCGTTTGGAACCGGCGACCCGGTGATGTTGGCTTGCGCTTCCTGATGGCCATCTCAGACTCCAAACAGATCGATCGAATCGCCTTCGGCGATTTTGACGATGGCGCGCTTGATGTCCTTGCGCTTGCCGAACGTTAGGCCGCTGCGCTTGCGCTTACCCTTGCGGTTCATGGTGTTGACCCGGATGACGGTCACGTCGAAAACCTCTTCGATGGCGTCCCGAATCTCCTCTTTGTTGGAGCGAGGGTCCACCTCGAATGTGTAGATGTTTTCGTTCTCGATGAGGTCGTAAGACTTTTCGGAGACGACCGGGGCAAATATGAGGTCATGGGGCGTCTTCATCAGGAGTCATCCCCGACATCGATCACAAAGTCGGATTCGCTGACTTCGTATGAGCTGTTTCGGCCAACCGAACCCACCGTGTGCGACGTGAACACCACCTGGTCCGACCAGAGAACATCGTAGGGCGTGAGTTGACCGGGCTCCACCAACCGCACCTCAGGCAAGTTGCGGAACGACTTGCCGGCGACACCGTCGAGTTGGGTGAGAACGAACAGTGTCTTGCCTCCGGCGTCTATCGCATCGAGAAGTCCAACCGCCTGCTTTGTCTTTGGACCGGACCAGTCGATGGACTCGACGACTTTGACGCAGCCCTCCGAGGCGCGAGCCGAGAGAGCGCTGTACAGGGCGAGACGCTTCATCTTCTTGGGTGTGCGCTGGCCGTAGTCACGAGGCTTGGGACCATGAGCGACACCTCCGCCAACCCATTGTGGGGAGCGTATCGAGCCATGCCGGGCACGACCGAGTCCCTTCTGCCTCCAGGGCTTGCGGCCGCCACCACGAACCTCGCCACGAGTCTTCGTATTGGCACTCCCCGAACGCGCCGCTGCCAATTGCGCTGTCACCACCTGGTGAAGGACGTCCAGGTTGGGCTCAATGCCGAACACTGATGGATCCAAGCCGATATCCCCGGTCGCGGCGCCATCTGACTTGAAGAGCGGAGCTTTCACATCAGCCACGAGTCTTCACCGCCTCCCTGACGAGCACGATCGAGCCTTTGGGCCCGGGGACCGATCCACCGAGAAGCAGCAAACCGCGCTCCTCGTCGACGTCGACTACCTCGAGGCTGAGCGTCGTGACCTTCTCTCCGCCCATACGACCGGCCATGCGCATTCCCTTGAAAACGCGGGCCGGAGTGGCGCAGGCGCCAATCGAGCCGGGGGCACGATGGCTTTTGTGGTTTCCGTGAGATGCCGGCTGCCCCTTGAAGTTGTGACGCTTCATGACACCGGAAAACCCCTTGCCCTTGGAAACACCGGAGACGTCGGCTCGGGTGCCGGGCTGAAACACCTCATCGACCTTGATTTCCTGCCCGACCTGATAGTCGCCGGGGTCTTCGACCTTGATCTCGACGAGATGCGTTCCGGGGGCGACCCCGGCCTTGGCGTAATGACCGGCTTCGGGTTTGTTGGCCTTACCGGACTTCATCTCGCCAAAGGAGATCTGGATGGCGTTGTAGCCATCCCTCTCCATGGTCTTGATCTGGACCACGTAGACAGGACCGGCTTTGACGACGGTCACCGGGATGGCCCGGGCATCATCGTCAAAGATCTGGGTCATGCCCAGTTTCTGTCCGAGTATCGCCTTCATAATTTGATCTCAACCTCCACGCCTGCAGGCAGTTCGAGACGCATCAAGGAGTCGACCGTCTTCGGGGTCGGCTCCAGGATGTCAATCAAACGCTTGTGAATCCTCATCTCGAAATGCTCACGCGAGTCCTTATGGACGTGGGGCCCGCGCACGACGCAATAACGGTGGATCTCGGTCGGAAGAGGAATGGGACCCCTGATGGTGGCCTCGGTGCGCAGCACCGTCTCGGTGATCTTCTTCGCGGACTCGTCCACCACGTTGTGGTCGTAGGCTTTGAGCCTGATGCGGATCTTCTGCTGGTCGCTCATTTGGTGATCTTGGTGACTCGTCCGGCGCCGACGGTGCGGCCGCCTTCACGGATAGCAAACCGGAGCCCTTCGTCCATAGCGATCGGGACGATCAACTCCACCGACATTTCAGTGTTGTCCCCTGGCATCACCATCTGAGTCCCCTCAGGAAGAACCACCGACCCGGTCACGTCGGTAGTCCGAAAATAGAACTGGGGACGATACCCAGGGAAAAACGGGTTATGACGGCCCCCCTCCTCCTTGGTCAACACATACACCTGAGCATCGAAGTGGGTATGAGGAGTGATACTCCCCGGAGCAGCCAACACCTGGCCCCGTTCCACCTCATCCTTACCCACACCCCGAAGGAGAACACCAACATTGTCGCCGGCAACCCCCTCATCGAGGAGTTTACGGAACATTTCGATACCGGTAGCCACCGTCTTGCGGGTAGGGCGAATCCCCACAATCTCCACATCCTCATTCACAAGAAGCGTCCCCTGCTCAATCCGGCCGGTGACCACAGTCCCCCGACCCGTAATCGAAAACACGTCCTCGATGCTCATCAGAAACGGTTTCTCGGTGTCCCGGTCAGGAGTAGGAATATAAGAATCAACCGCCTCCATCAACTCGACAATCTGCTCCTCAGCAGCCTCATCACCCTCCAACGCCTTCAACGCGCTACCCCTAACCACCGGAACATCATCGCCTGGATACTCATACTCGGTCAAAAGGTCACGGACCTCCAACTCGACCAGATCAAGAAGCTCCTCATCGTCAACCATGTCAACCTTGTTCAAAAACACCACAATCGAAGGCACCCCAACCTGACGGGCCAACAACACATGCTCCCGGGTCTGGGGCATCGGGCCATCAGCACCGCTAACCACCAGGATTGCTCCATCCACCTGGGCAGCACCAGTAATCATGTTCTTGATGTAATCAGCATGACCCGGCATATCCACATGGGCGTAATGACGGTTCTGGGTCTCATACTCCACATGAGAAATCGAAATGGTGATACCCCGCTCCCGCTCCTCAGGAGCCTTATCAATATCCCCAAACTCCATAAACTCGTTATCCCCACCAACACGAGCCACCAACACCTTGGTAATCGCAGCAGTCAACGTCGTCTTCCCATGATCAATATGACCCATAGTCCCCACATTCACATGCGGCTTCGTCCGCTCAAACTTCGCCTTACCCATAACCTCGGCTCCTCTATCTCTTTCCTAATCGTCGTCTCTTTGACATCAAGACTCACCACGACGATGCGCCACGATCTCCTCGGCGATCGACTGCGGCACATCCTGATATGAATTGAATTGCATTGAGTAGGTGGCCCGCCCCTGTGTCTTGGAACGCAGGTCGGTGGCGTAACCGAACATCTCCGACATGGGGACCTGGGCGTTGATGACCTGGCTGTTGCCACGCTGGCTCATCCCCTCGACCTTGCCGCGCCGGCCGTTGAGATCGCCAATGACGTCTCCCATGTACTCCTCGGGAGTGGTCACCTCGACGTCCATCACCGGCTCCAGCAGCTTGACGCCGGCCTTGCGGGCGGCGTCCTGAAGAGCCATCGACCCGGCGATCTTGAAGGCCATTTCCGACGAGTCGACATCGTGCGACGACCCATCGGTGAGGATGGCGCGGACGTCGACCAGCGGGTAACCGGCCAGGATTCCCTGATCGAGCGCTCCTTCGATCCCGGCGTCGACCGACGGAATGAACTCGCGGGGGACGGAGCCGCCCTTGATCTTGTCGATGAACTCGTAGCCGCCACCGGGGCCGGTTGGCTCCAGGCTGATGACCACATGGGCGTACTGGCCCCTGCCACCACTCTGCTTGACGTGCTTGTAACGAACCTTCTCGATGCCCTTGCGGATTGTCTCCCGATAGGCGACCTGCGGTTTGCCAACGGTGGCATCGACCCTGAATTCGCGGAGAAGGCGATCGACCAACACCTCGAGGTGGAGTTCCCCCATGCCCGAGATGATCGTCTGCCCGGTCTCTTCGTCGGATCGGACCAGGAAGGTGGGATCCTCCTCCGAGAGGCGGTGGAGCGACGATGAGAGTCTCTCCTCGTCCGACCTCGTCTTGGGTTCGATGGCCACCGAGATCACTGGCGCCGGAAACTCCATCGACTCGAGTTGGATCGGAGAACCCACAGCCGAGAGAGTGTCTCCCGTGGTAGTCCCCTTGAAACCGATTCCGGCGACAATGTCACCGGCAAAGACATCTTCGATATCCTCACGGCTGTTGGCATGCATCCGGAGGAGACGACCGATGCGCTCCTTCTTGCCCGTCGTGGAGTTGAGGATGGTGTCACCCTTGGCCATGTGACCGGAATAGACGCGGAAATAGGTGAGCTTGCCGACGTGGGGGTCGGTCATGATCTTGAAAGCGAGTGCGCTGAACGGCTCTGCGTCATTGAGCTGGCGCACCATCTCCACTTCCTCATCCCCCGGCTTGAAACCGACGATGGCGGGTAAATCGGACGGGCTGGGGAGGTAGGCAACAATGGCATCGAGAAGAAGTTGGACGCCCTTGTTCTTGAAGGCCGATCCGCAGAAGACCGGTGTGAAATCGCCGGCAAGGGTCCCGACGCGCACGCCGGCTTGAATCTCCTTCGAGGTGAGATCGCCGTTCTCGAGATACGCCTCGAGAAGCTCCTCGGAGGTCTCCGCGACCGTCTCGAGCATCTGCTCCCGATACTCGGAGGCCTTTTCCTCCATGTCGGTGGGGATGTCGATGGTATCCCAGCTCTTCCCATCATCGCCCTTCCAGATGTGGGCCTTCATCTCCACGAGGTCGACGAGGCCGACGAAATCGGACTCTGTTCCGATGGGTAGCTGCATGACGAGAGGCTTGCCGTCGAGACGCTCCACGATGGAATCGACGTCGTAGTAGAAGTCGGCACCGGTGCGGTCGAGCTTGTTGATGAAACAGATTCGGGGGACCCCATAGCGGTCGGCCTGGCGCCATACGGTCTCGGACCGTGGCTCGACACCGGCAACACCATCGAACACGGCGACGGCACCATCGAGAACCCGGAGGGAGCGCTCTACCTCAACGGTGAAATCGACGTGACCGGGAGTGTCGATGATGTTGATCCAGTGGTCATGCCAGATGCAGGTGGTGGCGGCGGAAGTGATCGTTATGCCACGCTCTTGCTCCTGTTCCATCCAGTCCATGGTTGCGGAGCCCTCATGGACTTCACCGATCTTGTAGTTACGGCCGGTGTAATAGAGGATGCGCTCGGTCAGGGTGGTCTTGCCCGCGTCGATATGGGCCATGATCCCGATGTTTCGGGTCCGGCTCAGGGGCACCTGACGCAGGTGATGTAGCGCGCTTTCGTTGCTCAACTTCTCAATTACTCCGGCTCGTTATTCGGTTGTGAACGTCCCTCGTCCGGTGGTTCGGGTCTCGGAGGTTTTCGAGTCCCCGCCTTCCTGGAACGTTCGGGTAAGTCTGTTGTCAGCTACTCCGTCTGGGCTACCAGCGGTAATGGGCGAAGGCCTTGTTGGACTCCGCCATCTTGTGGACGTCTTCTTTGCGTTTGACAGCTGCTCCGGTGTTGTTGGAGGCGTCGAGGATCTCGTTGGCGAGGCGATGAGGCATCTGCGGCTCTCTGCGCTTGCGTGCGGAGGTAACGAGCCAACGAATCGCCAAAGTGTTCGAACGCCGGGAAGAGACCTCTATCGGAACCTGATAGGAGCTTCCACCGACACGGCGTGATCGAACTTCCACCGCCGGCCTGATGTTGTCGACCGCACGCTTGAGAACGATGGTCGGATCCTGGCTGGTGCGCTGCTCAACAGTCTCGAGTGCGTCATAGACGATGGAGCGAGCCAGGTCCTTCTTCCCCTTAAGCAGGACCTTGTTGATGACCTGACCGACGAGCACGCTGCGGAACACCGGGTCCGGGTCTACCTTGCGTTTCTGGGCTGGTGCTCTACGCATCAGTGCCCCTTCTTAGTGCCGTAGCGGCTGCGAGACTTCTTGCGGTCGGCGACACTGGACGCATCGAGAGTGCCCCGGATCACCTTGTAACGAACCCCTGGAAGATCACGAACACGCCCTCCGCGAACGAGCACGATGCTGTGCTCCTGGAGGTTGTGGCCCTCCCCGGGAATGTAAGCGGTGATCTCAATGCCCGATGACAGACGGACGCGGCAGACCTTCCGGAGCGCCGAGTTGGGCTTCTTCGGAGTGACGGTGTAGACACGGGTGCAGACGCCACGACGTTGCGGGGCGCCGGCAAGACCTGCTGTCTTCGCCTTCTTCTGTTTTGGCTTCCTGCCCTCGCGGACAAGCTGCTCAATCGTTGGCATTCTTCCTCCGCGCGAGGAACAGCGTGGGGACACACCCCA
>JAZFTT010000134.1:0-10858 GCA_036446835.1 Acidimicrobiia bacterium | reverse complement strand
TGGAGCTGCTTGTTGCCGGACCAAATACATCAGCCGCACGACCGATGTCCGATGGCGCAACACCTGGTCCAGGAGGTGGCTGGTCCCGGTTCATTCTGGAGGTCGATGACCTCGAATCCTGGGTGACGGAACTCAAAGAGAAGGGTGTGGCGTTCCGAAACGACATCGTCGAGCAGGGTGGACGCAAACAGATACTTTGCGCAGATCCTTCAGGAAATGTGGTTGAACTCTTCCAACCCGAGTAGGCGACCACTGGCTCATAGTCGTCATCACCGGAGCGCATAAGTGCTTATGGGCGGCTGGGGATACTCGCTTATTCGGAGTCGACAGGTGTTCCTACATAGGACAAGGTGAGGAACTTCCATGCACCGTTGGTCTTGATGAGCGTGAAGTAGTCGATGTTGTGGCGTTCGGCCTTTTCGCCGGCGATCAAGATGGCGTCGGCTCGGACGAAGGCAAGGTGACCGCCATCGACGTGAATGGTCCAATCGGTGACTGGTTCGGTGTAGACCGTTGGACTGGCCTCGGCTCGTGCTTGGGTGAGCCAGTCTTCGATTGTCATCGTTGACGTTGTCCATTTGCCGTCGTGCAACGACGCCCAACCAACGTTCGCATTGGCGACAACCATCTCCTCGACAGCGTCGAGGTCATTGCTACCGACGGCCCCTAAGAACTGTTCCACTGCGGTTTTGACGGCCTGTTCGTCTGAACTACCCATGTCCGCATTATGCGCAGGCACCCATAAGCGCCGTTGTGTAGGGGTTCAGTTAGTGACGCGAAGCAAAGCTGTTCCCGCCCAGTCACCTAGCGCGCCATTGACAAGAATCACTAGGCCCTGATCCTTTATGACCTCATCAGTCACAGAGATAGTCACTACGGCGGGATAGGCGATCTCCTCGGACATCGACGGAGTAAGCAGGACGCAGAGATCATCAATCGATTCTGCGGAGCCTGGTTCTACTCTGCCGCGAAGACCGGGATATGCCCACGGAAGGGTCCTGGCTCGCTTGGGAGACGTGCACTTCGACTTCGTATCGACCCGGAACTGGGGGCACTATCCACGGGTCCAGTTGGATCTCGATGCCGAAGGGATCTGAGTGAACCCAGGTCCACGGGTCTCTACTTCTTCGTAGGTCGGCGGTTCGTTCGAGGAGTTGGATCCATTCACCGGTATCGAAGCCGATCGCCCAAATGTCGTTGACATCGTAGAACGTTTCGCCGTCGAAGCCAGGGCCGTACCCGTAGAAATGGTGCTGATCAGCCGCCCATGACTGCCGTGATTGTGTGACAGATTTAGGGTTTACGGGTCTTCGTCGGCGAAGTCCCACACTCGCAGTTCTCCGGGTTCGAGTCGAACCAGCAGCGGATCCCAACTCGTGTTCGCCAGCCAAGACTCAGCCTTGCCCGCCCCCAAGTACTTGTGGGCTAAACGTGCTTCCACCTCGTGAGCGCCCTCAGGACCCAGAACGGCTTCCGTCCGGATCTCCACGCCTCGATAGGGCGGTTCGTTCTCGTAAACAACCAGAGACGCCCGAGCGTCTCGACCCAGGTGACGAGCTTTGACATCCCCGTCGGGTATGACCACGTTGAAACCGTCGTTGAGCCACTCGAACCAGACCGGAGACAGCCTCACAATCCCATTGGCACCGTACGTTGCAAGGGTTGCCACAACAGCCTCATCGAGAAACCCTGACAGATCCTCGATGTTCAGATCGAAACGCATCCGGTCATCGTATTGACTCGTTCACCCATTGCCGGAGAAGCCGTCTTCGAGGAATTCAACAACTTCGTCTACCAGCCGGTCACCGGCCGTCAGCGCAAAATCGTTGTGGTCGGCACCGTCGATCACCAGAAACCGTTTGGGACCGGGTGAGGCTTCGAAGAGCTTCTTGCTCTGCTCGATCGGGACAATGCTGTCGTCTGAGCCGGCAATGATCATCACCGGCACATTGATCCCTTGGATCGTCTCCAGGCTCGGATAGCGATCCCACAGCAGAAGGGACGTGGGCAGGAACGGGTAGTGGACCGAGGCGACATCCGGTAGTGAGGTGAATGGCGAGCGCAGTACGAGGGCAGCCGGCTCCTCGTGGTCGACAAGCCCCAGGGCGACTGCGGCGCCGAGCGATTCGCCAAAGTACACCAGGCGGTTTGAGTCGAATCCGGAACGGGTCTTCAGGTAGGCGACCACAGCCCGGGCGTCGGCGGCCAGCCCTTCCTCGGACGGTCTTCCCGGGTTTCCGCCGTAGCCCCTGTAGTCGACAAGCAACACCGCATACCCACGTCCGGCGAAGGCCTCGGCGAGCGGAATGCGGTCGGCCCGGTTGCCGGCATTGCCGTTGAACACGACGACGGTTCCGCTGGTCTCCTCTACGGTGGCCGGCATGAACCAGGCCGCCAAAGTCAGTCCGTCCTCGGTGGGGTAGGTCACCTCTTCGATGCCTGGCAGAGCAACGATGGTGTCCGGAACGGTTTGGGTCGGTAGGTAGATGAGACGTCGTTGCGAAATCCATATCAGGCCTACCGCTGCCAATATTGCGAGGGCCAATATCGCCAACCCTCTCATGACAGCTCGCAAGCTTCACACTCCGTGCGTCTCGGGTGCGGAATCGTGAATCCTGGCATCGTTGTTCGCATCGTACGACGGAAGGTCCCACCCTGTTCTTGGCCTCGATTGGCGAATAAAGTCGGGGTATGGAGCGCCGATCACGCACTTTGATCCTCACCGGGGTCGTTGTCGTCGGGCTGGCGCTTCTGCCGGCGACGCGCAACCGGATCAGCGCCGCCGCCACCCTCTTCGAGACGCTGGGAATGAGCGTTCCCCGACCCTTCGCTCCGAACGTCAAGCCGGAAACAGCCGAGGTGGGCGGAGTGATGGGCCGTCTCTACGCACCCGGGGACTATCCCGCAGTCCTGGTGGTGCCGGGTGCGACGCCTGAGGGAGTGGAGGATTCCAGGGTCAACGCGCTGGCCCGGGCATTGGCCAGAGCGGGGCGAACCGTTTTCATCCCCGAACTGGACCTCTACCGTGAGCAGTTCACCAAAGCCGACCTGGAGCGGATCGTGGCCGCGGTTGGTGGGCTGGCCGAAAAGACCGGGCGACCGGTGGCAGTGCTGGGGATCTCCTACGGAGGATCCTTTTCCCTGGTGGCAGCGGCCGACTTCCGCATGGAGGGACGTCTCTCCCGGGTAGCCACCCTCGGCGCCTACTACGACCTGGAGGGGGTGATTCAGGCGGTCACCACGGGTGGATCCACGGTCGACGACCGCCTCATCCCATGGGAGGGTCATCCGATCGCCGGGGAGGTGCTCGCCACCAGAGCCGCCGAGTTGCTCCCGGAACAAGAACAGAAGCCATTCCTCGCAGCTTTCGAAGACCAACTCGACCCCGAGCAACTGGCCCCCGGCGCCCGAGCCCTGTACGACCTTCTCACCAACGACGACCCCTGGCGCACAACCGAGCTCGCCGAGCGACTCCCGCCTTCTCTGCGCTCGTTGATCGAAGATTTCTCCCCGTCGCAGGTAGCCGGCCAGATCACCGTCCCGGTGTTGGCAATGCACTCCACCGACGACCCGCTGGTGCCTTACGCCGAGCTGAGCCGGTTCGAGGCCGGAATGCCCCACGCCGAGACTTCGACCGTGCAACTACTCCGTCACGTCGACTTCGATCCCACTTCTCCGTCCGGCTGGTGGCCGTTGCTTCCCGACCTGTGGAACATGTGGCACTTCACCACATGGATCCTCGCCGGCTGACGTCAGCTCTCTTCGACCGGACGGAACCGGACGAATGGAGCGCCGTCAACCCACTCATCGAGCCTTGACTCGGCTTTCTCCGGCTCCGATCCCCAGCTTTCGACAAGAACCCGGAGCAGGATCTTCGCCCTCTCTTCGCGATCTGGCTCGGGCTCACCTACCACCCGAACGTCCGCGGTGACACCTTTCTTCAGGTGAAGCATGAACTCGGGTTTGGCAACAATGTTGGCGTTCCAGTCACGGGGTCGTCCGGGTCTTCCCGTCAGGTAGTAGACACCGTCGAACTGATGGAAGTAGATCTCGATGCGGCGTTCTTCTCCGGACTTTCGTCCGATGGTGGTGATGTCAGCGATTCCACCGCGATCCATCGCCTTCTTGACTGCTGATTCCATGACCCCGAACAACAGTCGTGTCACGAAGTGTGTTCCCGTCTGTAGGTTGGCGGTCGATGGGCCAGCTAATCGAAGTTGTTGTCACCCTGGTCGGGGAAACGGCTCTTTTCGACCTGGATCGAACCCTGACGGGTCAGGACGGTTTCTCCTTCCCCGGACCACCGGACAACACCGAATCACCGCCTGAACTGCTCGCACAGCGCCTATTCGCCATCGACGAGCAGATAGAAAACATCCATGTCCTCTCCAACCTGGTGACTGTGACCCGAACCGGTGGGTGGGACGACGAAGCGCTCACCGCTACCACCGATGTTCTCTCCAAACTCCTTGTCTTCTACGAGATCGAATCGCCAGAAGACCGCATCGCCCGACTCCGCAACGACTACTACAACGCGACTGTTACCGACATCAGGGCACACAGTCCGGACCTCTGGGTGATCAAGGTCACGCCGGACGAGCCGATCAAGCCGTTCAAGCCCGGTCAGTACACAACGCTGGGCCTTGGATTCTGGGAGCCACGCGCCGACGAGGCGATGGAAGACTTCGAGGACGACCAGGAGCAGATCGAGAAGATGGCAAGACGGTCATACTCGGTCGCAAGTTCGATTGTCGGCGGCGATGGGAATCTCGTAGAGGCTCATCCGGCTGACGTCGAATTCTACGTCGTGCAGGTGCGTCCGGATGAGAAGGAGATCCCGGCTCTGACACCACGGATCTTCACCAGGTTGGTTGGGGATCGCATCTACATGGGCCGCAAGTTCACCGGCCGGTACACTCTCGACGGCGTGCAGCCGACCGACAACCTGGTCCTTCTCGCCACCGGAACCGGCGAAGCGCCCCACAACGCGATGACGGCCGAACTGCTCAGAAACGGCCACCAGGGCAAGATCGTCTCAGTGGTGTGTGTCCGTTATCGACGAGACCTTGCCTACAGGTCGCAACACGCCACGGTCGAGAACCGACATCCCAACTACCGCCATGTCGCCCTCACCACCCGTGAACCCGAGAACGAGGGGAACAAGCTCTACATCCAGGACCTGATCACCTCGGGCCGCCTCGAGGACGAACTCGGGGCGCCGCTCGATCCGGTCCATACCCACGCCTTCCTATGCGGCAACCCGGCGATGATCGGACTGCCCAAGCAGAGTGACGACGGTTCGCTGCAATTCCCCGAGCGGGTCGGAGTCAGTGAACTTCTTCATGAGAAGGGCTTCATCATCGACCGTCCCAGACAGCGGGGGAACGTCCACTACGAGGAGTACTGGCGCGACCACTGATAGTCGTCCTGAGTTTTAGGACGGCGATTCGCGACGCTGAGCTTCGGCCACTGCAATGGCGGTCATGTTGACGACGTCGTTGACGGAGGCGTCGCGTTGGAGGACGTGAACCGTCTTGGAGAGGCCGCTCAGGATCGGGCCGATCACCTCGGCGCCGGCGAGACGGTTCAACAACTTGTATGACGCGTTGGCGGCGGTCAGGTTGGGGAACACCAGAACGTTGGCGGTCTGGGGCAAAGACCCACCCGGGCGTCTTCGCTCGAGCAACTCGCTCACCACTGCGGAATCTGCCTGCATCTCTCCGTCGGCCGGCACGTCCGGCCGGGCCCTCCTGAACAACTCCAGCGCCTTGCGCACCCTGGCAGGCTCTGCTCCCCCCGCCGACCCGAAGTCCGAATAGCTGATAAAGGCAACGCGGGGGTCACGGTGAAAGTCCCTCTGCGCGATGTCAACAGCGGCCACAGCTATCTCCGCGAGTTGTTCGGCGGTGGGCTCGATGTTCACCGCACAATCAGCGAAGAAGAAGGGAGCCCCTCCCATAACCACCATGTAGACGGAGGAGACAATCGAGCGCCCCTCCTCGACGTTGAGAACCTGGAGAGCAGGTCTGATCGTCTCCGGGTAGTAGGTAGTGAGACCCCCAAGAACGGCGTCGGCCGCGCCCTCTCTCACCATGAGACACGCATACATGTTCGGATCGGCCACCTGCTCCTCAGCGTCATGAAGCGACAGACCCCGGCCCCGGCGCAGCTCCTCGAGCACCACGGCATATCGCAAACGGTCTGAGTCCTCTGAGACCGGATCGATGACCTCCATCCCCTCGATGGAGATACCGGCGTCCGTAGCAAGAGACTCGATTATCTCCCCGTCACCCAAGAGAATCGGACTGCCTATTCCCTCATCGGCGACACGTCTTGCTGCCCGGATGATTCTCAGGTCGTGGGCGTGCGGATAGGCCACCCGCTTCGGCTGTTCCATTGCCCGTGTGGTGATGGATGTGATCAATCCATAGGAGGCACGGAACCTGGCGCGCAGTTGGTCGCGATATGCGTCGAAATCGGTGATCGGGGCTCGGGCAAGCCCCTCGTCAACCGCAGCCTTGGCCACAGCGGGGGCGATCGTCCAGAGAACTCTCGGATCGAAGGGCTTGGGGATCAGATACTCGATCCCAAATGAGAGCCGGTCCATGTCATAGGCACTCAAGACCGAATCCGGGACCGGCTCACGGGCGAGATCAGCCAAACCCATGGCAGCGGCTACTTTCATTCCCTCCGACACACCCCTCGCCCGCACGTCGAGCGCGCCCCGAAAAATGAAGGGGAAGCCGAGAACATTGTTGACCTGATTCGGATAGTCGCTGCGACCGGTTGCCATGACGACATCATCTCGGGCCGCCTTGGCGTCGGGATAGGTGATTTCGGGGTCGGGGTTGGCGAGGGCGAACACGATGGGCCGGTCGGCCATCGACCGGACCATTTCCTTGGTCACCGTCCCGGCGACAGAAACCCCGACGAAGGCGTCCGCCCCGACCATGGCGTCATCGAGAGTCCTCGCCTCCGTCTCCACCGCGAACTCGCGCTTGATGTCGTTGAGGTCGTCCCTCCCATCATGGATCACTCCCCGGGAGTCGGTCATGACGATGTTGGCGCGGTCCACACCGAGTTCGATGAAGAAACGCGCAGTAGCCACACCTGCGGCTCCGGCCCCCGAGAAGACGACCCTCGTCTGAGCGATATCACGTCCGGTGAGGTCGAGTGCGTTGAGAAATGCAGCCCCGCTGATGATGGCCGTGCCGTGCTGGTCGTCATGGAACACAGGGATGTCGAGACGCTCACGGAGGGTCTCCTCGATGTAGAAGCACTCCGGGGCCTTGATGTCTTCGAGGTTGATCCCTCCAACTGTCGGTGCGAGCAGCTCACAGAAACGGATGACGTCTTCGGGGTCGGGGGCATCGATCTCGAGATCAAAAACGTCGATGTCGGCAAACCGCTTGAAAAGCACCGCCTTTCCCTCCATCACCGGTTTTCCGGCCAGAGGGCCTATGTTGCCCAAGCCCAAAACGGCGGTTCCATTGGAGACAACGGCAACCAGATTGCCACGATTCGTGTAGCGAAACGCTGCATCGGGATCGTCGGCTATCGCCAGACAGGGCTCGGCGACACCCGGTGTGTAGGCGAGACTGAGGTCGGACTGGGTGGCGGTCGGCTTCGTGGAGCGAATCTCCAATTTCCCGGGACGAGGGTTCTCGTGGTAATCGAGTGCCTCTGAGAACTGTGGTTGCTTGGCCATGGGGCGAACCCTATCGACCTGGCGAGGAAGCGGATTCGGACGACAATTCGCGGGCCACAAATAGCAGTTGGCCCGATCTCCTGCGAGAATAGAACCCATATGCCCGAAACGGACTTGCCTATCTTCCACGACAACGGATACAAGGTCATGGGTGGCTGGCGAGTTGGGCAAACTCCCGACGACGCCACCACCCGTTCCGGTCTGCTCGTCCCCGTCGGGACCAAGGACGGGAACGATGCGCTCGCCCTCGTCGACGTCCTCACCGGTCAGCGTTTCTGGGCCGTTCCCACAGGCGCCTGGCGATTCATCTGGCCTCCAAACGGCATGCCCGTCATTGCTGTGCGCGAGTCTCAGATCATCGCCGAGGAGGAGCTCGAGCACGTTGGCGACGAGGGCCAGTATCTCTAGAACGATTAATCACACCGCCTTTCGGAAGCGTCGGGACGATCATCTAGCCATCCGACAGGCTTCTATCTGATGACTCGAGAGCACCTTTCCCGTCGAGGCCGCCGACTCACAGCGACCGTCACCGACCTCGAAGTCGCTGTTCAGCGAGCCTTCCTCATCGGGGTTCAGCTGCCCGGCATGACAACGGCCGAGGAGCAGCGCTCTCTCGACGAACTCTCATTACTCACCGACACCGCCGGGTCCGACCCGGTCGATCAGGAGCTGGTCAAGAGGGAGCGCATCGATCCGGCCACCTACATCGGATCGGGCAAGGCAAGTGAGCTGGCAAGCCTGACTACTGCACTCGATATCGACGTCATCGTTTTCGATCACCCGCTCTCTCCTGCTCAGCAGCGCAACCTGTCTCAAGTGTTCCACTGCGACGTTGTCGACCGGGAGGCATTGATCCTCGACATCTTCGCCCAGCATGCGACCACCAAGGTGGGCGCACTCCAGGTTGAGCTGGCCCTGCTTCGCTACACCCTCCCGCGTCTTCGCGGTCAGGGCAAGGTCCTATCCCAGCAGGGCGCCGGCATCGGAACCAGGGGCCCTGGCGAAACCAAGCTGGAAACCGACAGGCGGCGCATCCTTCAGCGAATCTCCAAGCTGGAGAGAGAGCTGAAGAAGGCTGCAAGTCATCGCGAGACGCAGCGGAAACAGCGAAGGAAGTCCGAGATTCCCCAGGTCGCCATCGTTGGCTACACCAATGCCGGCAAGTCCACTCTTCTCAACGCATTGACCGATGCCGACGCCCTGGTGGAGGATCGCCTCTTTGTCACCCTCGACCCGACCGTGCGACGACTCGACCTCCCCGACAACCAGAGTGTCCTGCTCGCCGACACCGTCGGGTTTGTGCGCCGACTTCCCCATGGCCTCATCGAGTCTTTTCAGTCCACCCTCGCCGAGGCCAACGAAGCCGACCTCCTGATTCACTTGGTTGACGCCACCGACGACCAGCCAACGGGTCAGATTGACGCGGTCCGCGAGGTGCTCGAGGAGATCGATGCGAACGAGATTCCACAACTCCTCGTGTTCAACAAGTCCGACGCCCTGTCAGATGTCCAACTGAGCCGCGTTGAGAACCTCTATCCAGATGCCGTTCTGATCTCCGCTCTCAACAACGAGGGTCTGGAGGAGCTGGTCTCTGCCTTGGCCGAGGCGGTCAGCCGTCAGATGGTGACACTCACGCTGACGGTCCCTTACGATCGCGGCGACATCGTGGCGGCAGCCCACCGCCTGGGCGATGTCATCGAGGAGAAACACGACGATCATGGAACGGTTCTCGATGTCCGGGTTCCAGCCCCGATGACGGACCGGTTCATGGAGTTCTCCCGCTAGCTCCTAGCCGACGAGGGTCGCCGCGCCGACGATACCTGCGTTGTTGGCGAACCTGGCCCGGACAACGGGCAACGAAGGGTCGATCTGGTCACGCCAACGGTCCCACTTTCTGGAGACCCCACCCCCAATTGCGATCAGTTGCGGGGCAAAAACCGAGTTCACATGGTCGAGGTACCGATTGGCCCTGGCCCCCCACTCATCCCAAGAAAGCTTCTCCTGGCTTCTCGACCTCGCGGAGAAGTGGGATTCGGCCCGGGCATGCCCTTCGAGTTCCAGACCACCAAGCTCGACATTTCGAGCCAGCTCGCCGTTCACTAGAAGCCCACTTCCTATCCCGCTACCGAAAGTGAGGACGATCACCAGACCGGAGACACCTTTCGCCACGCCGTAGCGTGCCTCACAGAGGGCAGCAGCGTCGGCGTCGTTGACTATGGCCACCTCCGAGCCGGTCTTCGATCTGAACAGCTCACCGGCGTCTGTGCCGACCCATGAGCTGTCTATGTTGCTGGCCGTCAGTATCACGTCGTTGGCTACCACCGTCGGGAAACCGATGCCGATCGGGCCGGTGTAGCCAAGATCTTCGACCAGGGTGGCAACAGCGTCTCCGATTCGCTCCGGATCAGCGGGCTGGGGAGTCTCCAACTTCAATCGATCACCCACGAGGGAACCATCCTCGAGGTCAACCAAAGCACCCTTGATGGCGGAGCCGCCGATATCGATGCCAACACGTATCAGGCTCAAAGTGTAGGCAAGGTTAAGCGCTTCCGGTATATGGCGATAGCCTCAGGAGGTGAATCGATCTACTGACATAGGAGTCGTCGGCCTGGCTGTGATGGGAGCCAACCTCGCCCTCAATCTTGCCGACTCCGGCAACCGGGTCTCGGTGTACAACCGGACCACCTCGGTGACCGACGACTTCATGGCCGGTCCTGCCGTCGGCAAGAGAATGGTCGCCGCGGCAACCCTCGATGAGATGGTGGATCAGCTCGGCTCACCCCGGGTTGTCCTTCTCATGGTGAAGGCGGGAGCAGCTGTCGACGCCGTCATCGGCGACCTCGTTCCACTGCTCGAGGATGGAGACATCATCATCGATGGGGGCAACTCGAAGTTCACCGACACCGAGCGCCGCTACCGAGAACTGTCAAAGCAGGGAATCAGATTTCTCGGAATTGGGATCTCCGGGGGTGAGGAAGGTGCCCGTCACGGTCCGTCGATAATGCCCGGTGGGGACCCGGCTGCATGGCCCCACGTCGAGGCCATGCTCAAGGGCATTGCTGCCAGGGCGGCGGACGGTACGCCGACGGTTGATTGGGTAGGAGAAGGTGGGGCCGGTCATTTCGTCAAGATGGTCCACAACGGCATCGA
>JAZFTT010000133.1:0-8732 GCA_036446835.1 Acidimicrobiia bacterium | reverse complement strand
CGCCGATCAACTGGACGGCTCGACCTCCGACGAGGTCGATGGACGGAATGATCACGGTCTCACCTCCTGACCTGCCGCGAGGAGCTCACTCTTGAGGGTGGCGACCGTGGTCTCTCCGTCGTGAAGAATCGAGGCGATCAGCACCGCCGAGGCCCCCGAACCCAGGGCCTCCTCGAGGTGTCGCGAGTTGTCAGCGCCACCAGATGCAATGACTGGAACGCTCACCGTCGAAGTGACCGCCGCGATGAGATCCAGGTCGTACCCGGACCGGGTGCCGTCGCGGTCCCAGCTGGTGAGGAGGATTTCGCCGGCACCGAGAGTGGTGGCGACCCTGACCCATGAGGTGACATCGATGCCTGTGCGACGTCGACCACCGTTGACCACCACCTCCCAGCCGCTTTCACTTTCGGCTGCATCGATCGCGAGGACTGTGCACTGCGATCCGAAACGTCCGGCGATCTCGGTGAGAAGCTTTGGTCGTTCCACGGCAGCTGTGTTCACCGCAACCTTGTCTGCCCCTGCGTCTAGAAGAGCCCGGGCATCGGTGATGTCGCGCACACCGCCTCCCACAGTCAGTGGTATTGAAAGAACCTGTCTTACATTCCATGTTGTTTCCACCCCGTGGCCCTTGCCTTCGGGTGTGGCCGATACGTCGAGGATCACGATCTCGTCTGCTCCTTGGTCCTGATAGAGGGATGCTTGAGTGACCGGGTCGCCGGCGTCACGGAGATCCTGGAATCGGACACCTTTGACCACACGTCCGTCCTTCACATCGAGACATGGAATGAGTCTCGGGACCAGCATCAGGACTGGGTTCCCGTGAGCCAACGAGCCAGGAGATCCGATCCCCACTCTCCCGAGAGTTCGGGATGGAACTGACAGGCGAGAACGTCACCCCTTTCCATGGCCGAGACGAAACTGCCCCCGTATTCGGTTTTGGCGCAGACCCAGCCGTCCGACGCCGACCCGAGACGATAGGAGTTGGCGAAGTAGGCCCAGCCCGGTCTCAGAAAACGAGCGGCGGATTCGGGTGTCACCCGATTCCATCCGAGTTGCGGCACCGTAAGGTCTTGGGGGAGCCGGGTGACCGTCCCTCGGACGACGCCGAGACCCGAGAACCCTGGGCTTTCCTCGCTCTTCTCACAGAGAAGCTGCATGCCAACACAGATCGCCAGAGTCGGTCGTCCGGCTTGGATCCGGTCGACGAGCGAGCGCCGCCATCGGTGTTCGTCTATGTGTTTCATCGCGGCGGCGAAGGCTCCTACCCCGGGAACCACCAGCTGGTCGGCCTGCTGGATGTCGTTTGCTGACTCTGCTGGTCTGAGGTCGGCTCCGAGCCTCCGGAATGCAGCGATCACCGAAGCCATGTTCGCCGTGCCCGTCGGGACCACCGTTACTTCGTTCATCCGAGCGAGCCCTTGGTACTTGGGGTTTGGTCGCCGTTGATCTTGGCCGCGCTTCGGAATGCTATCGCGGTCGCTTTGAAGGCTGCCTCCGCCTTGTGATGATCGTTGTCGCCTCGCAACAGATCGACGTGCAATGCCATCCGACTCTCGATAGCGAGGGACCGGAAGAAGTGGATGATATTCTCGGTCGAAATGTCTCCGATGCGTTCTCTCGAGAAGTCGATGTGAATCTCGGGCCAGGGTCGCCCCGACAGATCTACGACGCTACGGACCAGCGATTCGTCGAGCGGGACGTAGGCGGCGCCGAAGCGTTGGACTCCTTGTCGGTGTCCGAGTGCGGTGTCGATTCCGCGTCCTAGGACGATGGCGCAGTCCTCGGTGATGTGATGATCATCGACTTCGATGTCACCTACAACACTCAGCTCTAGGTCGATGCCAGAGTGCTTGGCGAATGTGATCAGCATGTGATCGAGAAACCCGAGCCCGGTGTTCACGGCCGACTCGCCTATACCATCGAGGTCGATCTGACCGGTGACAGCCACCTCGTTCGTCTTTCTGACTAGCTCTACTGTCCTGTTCATCCCAGTATCTCCTCGAGGTCCATTGTTCGTTCCAGTATTCGAGCTGCGCCGCTCAACATCCGGTATGCCGCTAGCGGCTCGGTTCCGGGCGACATGACACCGATCGGAACGACTCCAGCGGATTTGGCCGCTTCGACGTCATCGGGTGTGTCCCCAACCATCCAGGCGTGTCTGACCCCGAGTCGGGTCAACGCCAAACGCACCGGTCGCGGATCGGGTTTGAGCGGAGCATCTTCCCTGGCCACCAGTACCGAGGTGTTCGTCAGTAATCCGAAACGGTCGAGAAACTCCTCAGCGTCGGACCGGGGACGACCGGTCACCACCCCGAGCGGGATGTTCGCCGCCCATCGATCCCAGGTGGACCTGTCGACTAGCGGGCGCTCTTTGGTCTTGAGACCCGGGCTGTTCTCGGATCCCTGATAGATCTCTTCGAACCGTTCCACGACCTGGTCGTATTCGAGTTCTACACCTTGGTCGAGGCAGAGACGCCGGGTCAGCTCCCAGTCGTCGTTCACCGCTCCCGACGCTTTCGCTTCGTCGATATCAGCCTTGGAGACGCTCACGTCGAATGTCCGCGCGGTCTCGATGATCGATTGCCGATACGAACCACTCACGTTGGCGAGGACACCGTCGAGATCGAATAGGACGGCCTCCGGAGCCAGCACCGTCGTCAGAGTGCGCTTCAACCGTTCGAAGTCAGTCGAATCGCCAGGCAAAGTAACCCGGATCCAACTTTCAAGCCCAATTCGATCCGGGAATTCGCGAATGCCGACACCGAGAGACGCACACGCATGTGAAACCCAACTTGCGTCTGCTGTTTTGGCCAGGACGAAGTTGCCCTGCGACGGCAACGGCCTGACACCCAGAGTCTCGAACAGGAGCGTCAATTGGGCACGCTCCGACCGGATCTCTTCTACGAACAAGGAGACCACGTTGTCGTCCCGGATCAGTGTTTCGGTTGCGAGGGCCATGGATAGTGAGGACACCGGATAGGGGCTGCCGAAGCCAGACACCTCTGCAATCACTGTTGGAGAGCCGAGGAGGTATCCCACTCGGAGGCCGGCCAACCCGTAGGCCTTGGAAAGAGTGCGGACGATCACGACGTTTCCCATCTCCATGGCGGCAGGTGTCAGGTCCTCGCCGGCAAACTCGGCGTAAGCGGCGTCGAGAACCACGAACGGGGCTGCCTCGGATACCTTCCTCAGCTCATCCTCCGTGATCGTGGCACCGGTCGGGTTGTTCGGGGAGACCACAAAGACGACACCTGTGCTGCCCGCGGCGGCGATGACATCAGCGGTCGGATAAGGGCCGTCCCACCACTCGACTTCTACCAACCGAGATCCGACCTGATTCGCGTAAATGGAAACCATTTCGAATGTGGGCGTCGTCGTCACTGCGGTCTTCTCAGGACCGAGACGGGCCAGAAAACAACGGAAGAGGGCGTCGTCACCTCCTGCTGTGACCAGCAGCTGGTCTTCCCGGAGATCATGAAGACGGGCGAGCTGCCGCCGAAGTGGCGTCGTATCGGGATAACGGCAGACCAGTTCGTCCAACCGATCGATCGAACCGATCAGGTCGGCTGTTGTCGATCTCCCTTCGTTCTTCGAAAGATCGAGATCAACATTCGAGCGAAGAGAAGGTGGGGAGTAGACCACACTGCTCATGGGACGATCTGCTCCAGTGCGGTCACCGCGATATCGGTAGCCCCACGCTCTTTGAGGCTGGGGATGAGGCTTGGCAAGTCGCTTCGGGGGACCGCGGCCTTGACAGACAGACCTTCGCTTCCGTGGAGGTGGGCGATAGTGGGCTCGCGCATGCAAGGCAGGATCTCGATCACAGACTCGAGCTCGTCTTGAGTCACATTCAGCTCGACCATGGCCCGCTTCCTGGCTTCGATCACCGACCTCAGACTCAGGACCAGCGCCTCGATAGCCGTCTTCTTGTCGGGTGAATCCATGGCAGCGAGGCTTGCGTAAAGACGTGTCGACGAGCTGAGCAACACTTCGGTGACGATGAGCCCGTTGGCTGCCAGGGTTTCACCCGTCGCGGAAATATCAACGATGACATCAGCGTCCTCGGGCGGGAACACCTCCGTCGCCCCATAGGACCGGACAAACTTGGCGTCGAGGTTTTTCTCCCGTATCCACCGTTTCGTAATCCGCTCGTACTCACTGGCCACTACGAGAAGTCTTTTGGGTATCTTGCCTTCGTCCAGGAGAGACTTCGGGGCTGCGACGACCATCGACACCGGGTCGAGCCCGGTGTCGAGAAGCTCAACGAGGTCGGCCTTCTTCTCGACGACCCAGTCGGCGCCGGCGAAACCGACGTCGCGTGAACCGGCCGCGAGCATTTCGACGATTGTTTGAGGTTTGAGAAGTTTCACCTCGTACCCGGGAACGGATGACACCGGCCGATACCCGCGTGGTCCGGAGCGAAGCTTGACCCCGGCAGCTGCCAGCAGGCTGGTGACACCGACTTCGATGCGCCCCTTCGGAACGGCGAGGTGGGTCAGTGTTGGGTTGTTGGGGAGAGGCATATGGGCTGCTTTCCCGCCGCGTTCACGGTCGGGTTGCCCTCAAACGAGAAACACCGACCGCTTGGGTCGGCGTGTGGAGTGTGCTTTTGTCTCTTGTTCAGACGTCCACTAACAACCGGCCCAAATTGGGTGCTGATGGTGATGCGTGTGGACGAAAAGCCGATTCATATGGAGACGGAACCGTAGCCCATCCGGGCTGACAGCACAAGAGCTTCGTTACGATGAACCGCCCCGGGTTTCTTGGAGGCTCTGATGTTCCCCGGGTTTGGTGGAGTCAGCTTGCTTGATTCTGGAGTGCTGGGGTTGGGTTGTCGTGGTGGATTCTCTCGTATTCGATCGGGGTGTGCATTCCCAAGGCGGAGTGACGTCGGTGGCGGTTGCGGAAGACCTCGAGGTATTCGAAGATGGCGTTGGCCAGTTCGATGCGGGTCCGCCATCGCTGCCGGTTGAGCAGCTCTCTCGATTTGACTTGTCTCACCCTGGACTGGCAGTCGAGTGGTCATGCAGTTTGATCTTCGTTGGATAGCTGGAGCCCGACCGCCCAGATCCCCAACAACCACAGGCCTCTCCGCCGCAACACGTCCTGGTTCTTCCTCGGTATCGATGTGCTGATCGGTCAGCACGCCGCCAACATCGCCACTATCAAAACCGGTTGGTCTGAGCTTGGTCTCGATCTGTCGACGCCGTTCGAGGCTTGATCGGACTGGTCTTCTCAAATTTGTCACACCCTCCCGGCATAGTGAGAACTGTGACATTCAGAGGAGGAGAAAATGACACTTGAAATCGTTTCGTTGGCAGTGGCTTCAGTGGCGGTGATCACCGTGATCGTTTTGGCGATCCTGGTGGTTCGTTCCCGAGACCGAGGTGTCAATGACTCATTGACCACAGCGTTGGCTGACATGCGGTTGTCTCTCGCCGGCCGAGATGGTGCTCTCGACGAGAAGGTGTCTCAGCTCGATATGAAGTTGTCGACTCTGCAGGAGTCGGTGACCGGCCGCGAGGCTGCTCTCGATAAGCAGGTTCAGGGTATTGGAGCCCAAATGCAGAGCATCGCCAATCTGTTCACCAACGATCGGGCCCGGGGTAGCTGGGGTGAGATTTCGATGCTGCGGATCTTCGAGTCAGGCGGTCTTGTCGAAGGACGGGACTACACGGCCCAGTTCCACTCCGGTGAGGGCACTCCAGATGCGGTGGTTCACCTTCCCGGTGACCGCAACATCGTCATCGACTCCAAGTTTCCGGTGGTTCGCTACAACGAGGCCCTGGCAACCGACGACGTCGACGAAAGACAAGCACTCCTGGTTGAGCAGGGCAAGGAGTTGGAACGGGCTGCGAAAGAGCTCATCGCCAGGGGCTACGGCGAGCTGGCATCGGCCGGTTATGTCGTCATGTACCTCCCGTCCCAGGCGGTCTATGAGGCGGCTGCTGGGGCTCATCCCGAAGTCATCGAAAGGCTCCTCGAAAAGAGGGTCGTGATTGCGGGGCCAACGACGCTGTTTGCTCTGCTGATGAATGTAGCTTCGCTGATGACCGAACACCGGGCGCTTCAACAGGCCGACCAGATTCTCGATGAGGCCCGTGAGCTGCATCGGCGGATGTCCGTGTTCATAGGCCATATCAGAGCCATCGGTTCGGCTCTCGGCAAGACCGTGTCGGTGTTCAACGATGCGGTCGGGTCGTGGACCAGCCGGGTTGCTCCACAACTGACCAGGGTGAGCGAGTTGAACGGTGACGATGACTACGAGCTCATCGAGCCGATCGACGAGGCAGTCCGGGACATGCAAACCGATTCCTACGTCCTGGCATCCGGCTCATCACAGAATTGAAAGCTTCAAGAAGGAGGACATGAAGTGAGTAAACGAACACCAGTACACATCTCGGTCGTGCTCGACCGGTCAGGTTCGATGGCATCGATATCCGACGACGTGGTCGGAGGTTTCAACACCTTCCTCGGCGAGCAGCGGAAACAGGATGGAAGTGGAAGGGTCACCCTGGTCCAGTTCGACGGGCAGGACCCATTCGAGGTGCTCATCGACGGCGAAGACCTCGACACCGTGGGAGATCTCGATCCCGCTCGTTACATCCCGAGGGGGAACACCCCTCTCTACGACGCGGTGGGGCGGATGATCGCCAAGATCGACGCCGAGATCGTGGAAAGAGCCGACGCAGCCAAGCCGATCGAAGACCAGGTCGTGGTGATCGTCACCGACGGTTACGAGAACGCCAGCCGAGAGTTCGGCGGGAAAATGCTCTCCGAGCTGATCGAAGCTCGACGTGGCCGGGCATGGGCGTTCGTGTTCCTCGGTGCTGACGAGACCACGTTTGAAGAGGGGGAGGCAATGGGAGTCTCCTCGGCTAACACGGCACAGTGGGATGCAACAAGAGAGGGGACTGCCGCAATGTTCTCCAATGTCAGTCAGGCGACGAGCTCTTATCGGGCCATGGGCCCGGCAGATCGTAGGACGACTTCGGAGTGGTTCCTCGAGACCAACAGCGACGATGAGGCCGAGACATGACAAGCGCTCCCAGAGATCATGTTGGGCGAGTTGTCACCCTGAGAGACGAGGTCGATGGGCCGGACAGTCGCCACCTGTGGGCGCACCTTGATCAGGAAGGCAATCTCCACATCGACGGTCAAGACCTGGGCCCCAAGACTGCGATTGTCAGTTCGGATGGGGAGTACGAATGGTTTCAGACCATCAACAAGAGCGAGCTGACGAAGCTGATCGGACTGCTTGGCGGTAAACCCGACGATGACATTCTCGATGTCCTCGAGGAGGACTGGACAGGGCCGCGGGCGGCGGACCTAGAGGCCCTACTTCGTGGAAGCGACATCGAGGTGGACCGTTTCGTCTGGAGCTGATGAGGATCAGTGTTCATAGGGTGGTGGGACGATGTCTCACATGAGTGATGTTTCGATGGTGACCGTTCAGGGCGGCTACATCGCCAAACAGTGTCCCGTCGTCATCCAGAACAGGATCCTTGTACCTACACAGGAGGAAGAGTTACCACCCGAAGCCGTCCATCGGATGGACGCCGGCATCGAATTCGAAACCGCCACTTTGGAGTCGATGAGCGGAGAGGGGCCGGCCGATTGGGCGGTCATCCCCGACCAGCCGCGGGACGTTGCAATCGAAGCCACGGTTGAAGCCATGGAACGAGGGGCAGCGGTGATCGAAAACGCTTTCCTTCCCATCGATGAGGAGGGACGGAGGACCGGTAGGCCTGACCTGCTGGTCAGATCCGATTCCGGTTACATCCCGGTAGATCTCAAACATCACCGGACCATCGACGAGGAGGAGGGGAGTGTTCTGGTTTCTGCTCCCACTGATCCTTTCTACGACTCCGCCTATCCGATGGACGGCTGGGATCTTCGCAAACACCAGGGAGACGCCCTCCAGCTTGCGCACTACCACCGGATGCTCGAGGCCGGCGGCCACGATTCAGGTCGGGCGGTCGGTGGGATCCTCGGTAAGGAAGGGCTGATCGTCTGGTACGACCTCGACGCTCCGATGTGGACCACCCCGGCGAAATCCGACGGGAAGAAACGCAAGATACGAACCAGCCTGGAGCGTTACGACTTCGAGTTCGACTTCCGCCTCGACATAGCCGCCACCGCTCACAGCCATCTCGAAGACCACGATGTAGGACTGCTTGTCGAACCCCGGGCGTGCGGGGAATGCGGAGAGTGCGGGTTTCATGACTTCTGCTGGTCCACACTCGAACTCGGCTCCGGCGACTCGAGTCTCCTACCCGGGCTCACCTATCAGCATTGGCGTCACCTTCGGGACCTGGGCATCACCGAACGATCCCAGATCGCTGATCTTCACTACCCAACAGCCTTGCTCCTGAAGAGCGGAGTGGCGATCGACGTATTTGTGGAGCTGGCCGAGGGTGCTGAGCCTTCAGTTTCTCTCGAGTCGCTGCGACCCCGAGCCAAGAAGCAGCTTCTCGCGCTCGAGAAGGGGGGAGTCCGAACTGTCGGCGATTTCTCGAGACTCACAGATTCAGACACGGCGGCCGTCGGAGGGTTCATTGCCAAGCGGATCCTCGACGCACGAGCCGCATTGGGGCCTCATCCCGTGTACCGGCGCCCCGGCGTGGATGAGGTGACAGTCCCCAGGGCAGACATCGAGATCGACATAGACATGGAGAACGTCAACGAAGGCGTCTATTTGTGGGGGGCCCTCATCAACGACCGCACCAATC
>JAZFTT010000132.1:0-2492 GCA_036446835.1 Acidimicrobiia bacterium | reverse complement strand
TTGATCATCCCTGCGCGATTAGCCCAGATCGTCGATGCTGAATCCAAGTGCATCCAGCAGCGCCCGGATCGAGTCGAATTCGGAATCTGTTGTTTCCGTAACACCCGACCACGAATAGGCATCGAAGGCTTCCGCGAATCCGTCTGGGTCGTCTTCAGCGAAGGTCTTCAGAGCATCGTTGACGAGGTTCTGGAGATCATCGGAGACTTCCGGTCCGTAGGAGAGAGTGTCGTTCGGGATCGGAGCCGACAGCGTGACGATTCTGACCAGCTGGATGACATCCGGCGCACCTTCCCGAATGTTGCGACGGGCGTCCCGGGGGTAGAAGTTGTCTCCACAGACGATCTGGCCATCGGCGTCCAGAGCGCAGGCCTCTACGAGATCGTCGGGCACATCCGCATTTGCCGGATCGCCGTCCCACAACGGAACATCGTCCGAATCGATGGCCGGCGAGAAGAAGGTGGTGCCGAAGTCGGCAGAACCGTCGTAGATCGCCTGCGCTGTTGCACTGTGGCCACCGGCCTCGAATGAGTCACTCGGCACAATGCCCAGCGTTGCAAAAATGCCGCTCGGGACGAGGAAACCGGAAGTCGAAGTGGTCTCTGGGTAAGCCCATGTCTTTCCGTTCAAGTCTTCAACGCTTTGAATGTCTGAGTCACGGGGCACGATGAACTGGGTCCAATACTCGGTGTAACCGAAGCGCAAGGACTTCAGGGCTACCTCGATGCCGCAGAGATCGCTACCCAGAATATACGCCTGAGCTGGGATGAACCCGATGGTGTCGTCGGGCGACGCACACATCTCTTCGATGACAGCGGCGTATGAGGACCCGACGCTTACTTCGAACGTGAGGCCAGTTGCCGCCTCGAGTGTTGCCTCGAGCAACTCACCTCCGGCGATGATCTCCTCAGCAGACACAGACGGCACGAACAACACCTGGATCGGGTGCTCTTCGCTTCCGATCGCGGCCATGGCTTCGGTCGTTGTCGGCTCCGGTGCGGGCTCTGTCGTGTCTGGTGCGGCCTCGGTGGTGGCCGGTGCCGCCTCAGTCGTGTCGGCCGCATCTCCGTCGCCACAAGCCGCAACGACGAGAGCAAAGACGGCCAAGATTGCCCAAAAGGCTCTTCGTTTCATGTCTGGTTTCCTCCTAATTCCAGTGGACGTCCGTTGAACGCCGAGGCGAGATTAGCCGGAGTTATCTGCGCTCTGCCAGCCGATCGACGACATCGCGAAACTCGCCAAAGTCGCGGACATCAGTGACACCGTCAATCGGCCGATTCCAGGGGCGGACATATCTGCAGACTGTGCGATCGGCCCTGTGCTCGACTAGCCCGGGGAGCACGTGGGGACCATCATCGAGGTAGACCTCGCAGTCGATCAGCCACTTGTCTTCGAGGATGTGGACTTCGGCTGCCGGAATCCGGTGTCGCTCGAGCCATGCGTAGGTGTCGTTCACGGCGAAGTCGGGCTTGGTGGTGATGACGACAATCTGGTGGCCTGCATCGACAAGGCTTCGTATCGCTTCCACGGCGCCCGGGAAGGGGTCGAGATGCCAGAAGACCGAATGTCCGTCGAGGTCTGATGACCACTCCCAGAACTCGTTGATGTGGGTGAAATGGGTGAGGCCAACCAGATCGCCCCAGTTTTGCGAGTCGGCTATCACGAGACTGGTGCCGAAATCCCGGTTGTAGAAGTTCATCCACCCCTGGGTGAAATTGGCAACCACCCCATCGAGGTCGATCCCTAACCGCATCGTGCCTACTTATTCACCCATATCAGCTTTAGTCGGTGTCGATTGCCTTCGACTTCTTGTAGAAGTCGAGACGGTCGACCGGCATCACCACCGAGGACAGCACATTGGCCAGATGGGCGCTGATTCTCTTGATGTACCGGTAGAACAGGGCCCTTGGCGCAGCCACGCGTCCAGGCAAATCGGAGTTGACGAACTCGATGAGATGACGGTCGTAGTGCTGGGCGTCGTCCTTGATTCCCGGTATCAGCTTGTGGACCTTCTCAGCGTCCTGTTCGGCGAAGGCATCAAGAGCTGCCTTGATCAGGTTGGCGACCCTTTCGCGGTGCTTTTTCAGCTCGTCGTGGTCGAAGCCGCCTGAGAGATTGATCCCCATCTGAGCGAGGTTCCAGATGTTCTTGCAGTAATCGCCGATGCGCTCGATGTCCTTGGCGACCGACATGTAGGTGAGCATCAGACCCTGGTCGACCTCGGCGCCTCTCACGGTCCCGTGGACGAGAAGCTCCCTTCTGATGGCGCGCTCGGTCTTGTTGAGGTTCTTGTCGACAGCGTCCAGCAGATCACCTGCCTCGGTCACGTCCATCTCGCCAAACACAGCCTTGGTGGCAAGACGGAAGGTGTCCTGACAGTTGGTCAACATCTCGACTAGTTGCTGCTCAACAGTCTCGAGCTGATCGGAATCTCTGAAAATGGAGAACATCGCTTCGCCTTCCTACGTGACCAAGAGTATGGCTATCGGAGC
>JAZFTT010000131.1:0-6345 GCA_036446835.1 Acidimicrobiia bacterium | reverse complement strand
GTGGTTCTCGGCGTTGCCCTGTTCGCAGGAATGTTCAACGCCTACCTCAATCTCGGGTCGTCTCTCGAAAGCTCCTACGCCCGTCTGGGAATGGCGGACATGACCGTCACCAATCCGGATGACGGCTTCGTGGACACGGCGAGAGGACTCTTGGGAGTGGCCGAAGCCATCGAGCGTCGACAAGCAGACGTCCCAGTCGAGATAGGTGACCGCAGCCTCATTGGGCGTGTGATCGGAATGCCAGGTGACGGCCAGCCCGCGATCAACAAGGTCGACATGGTTAAAGGCGAGTATCTGGATTCTGACGACGAGTCCGGCGTCCTGGTCGAGGAGCATGCTGCCGGCGACTTCGAACTCGCAGTGGGCGACACATTCGAGATTGTCGGTCAGGAAGTCACAGTGCGTGGCATCGCCGTCTCTCCCGAGTATCTCTGGCCTGCCAAGGACCGCCAGACTGTTTTCACCCCACCACGCACTTTCGCCGTCGTCTTTGCCAACCAGTCGATCCTCGAAGACCTGCAAGGGCAGGCCATCGAAGATCAGGTCCTGGTCATCTATGAGGACGATGTCATCGTCGAGGACGTTGACAGCGCTGTCGAGTCGGCGGCCGGAGCGGCCAATGCCGCCGACATCCAAACCCTGGCTGATCAGCCGTCCAACGCGACGATCAACGAGGAGATCGGTGGGCTTCAAACCATGGCCGTGGCTCTTCCGCTGCTCTTTCTGGCGGCGGCCGGGATGGCCATTTACGTGGTCATCACACGGCTTGTCTACTCCCAGCGTGGTGTTATAGGCACCCTTCGAGCGACCGGATTCGGGGCCAAGACGTTGAGTCGTCACTACCTGTCGTATGGAGTCGGGGTTGGACTCGTCGGAGCCGCCGTCGGTGCTGTTCTCGGTGGCCTCATGGGATGGGGAATGACCGCGATCTACACCGCCGTGTTCGGGATTCCTGACCTCGTCGCCCCGCTCCACCTGCCGACCGTGCTGCTGGCCCTTCTGTTCGGTGCCGGGGCCGGTGCTATCGCCGCGGTTCCACCGGCGCGGATCGTCGCGGCCATGCCTCCGGCTGAGGCGATGCGGGGCGAGACCCCGGCCCAAGGGGGTAAACGATCGATTTTCGAAACATTGATTCCTCCTCTGCGCCGCGCTCCAGTGCGCTGGCGGATGACCCTGCGCGGTCTCGGCAGAAACAAGCGGAGGAGCCTTGCGATGGTCGTCGGGGTGATCCTGTCGGCGGTGATGATTCTGGCCACTGCCGGATCGATGGACACGATGTTGAGTGCCTTTGATCGGCAGTTCAACGAGGTCGCCATCGAGGATGCGCATGCTTTCTTCTCGGTACCGGTGGGCGACAGCCAGGTCGATGATGTCGCCTCCGCCACCGGGATAATGCTCGCCGAGCCGGTGATCGGGCTCAGCGCAACCATCCGAAACGGCAGCGCTTCGTACACCACTCTCCTCGAGGGGTATGAGCGCGGCACTCAGGTTCATGGGTTTGCGTCTGGGTTGCCCCAGTCGGGTGTCCTGCTGGGCCAGGCCATGCAAGACCTGCTCGACGTGGAAATCGGCCAGCGAGTCACGGTCGAATTCCCCGACTTGGGGATGGAGATCAGCGTTCTCGTCCAGGAGTTCGTCGACGAACCCATGGCGACACTCGCCTACATGGAGGCGAACGCACTGGTGACCTCGATAAACGAGGTCGATGAAGCAATAACCGGCGACGTGTTGTCGCTCCCCTCATTCACAACAGTCAAGGCGCGATATGAGCCGGGTGCATCTGGGTCGTTGGCAGTCAGCGCGATCCGAGATGTCGAGGGTGTGGCGGCAGTCATCGACACGACCGAGCTTCGGGATCTGTTGGCGCAGTTTCAGGCTTTCTTCTATGTCTTCATAGGGATGGGTCTGGTGTTTGGTGGTGCCATGGCCTTTGCCTTGATCTTCAACATCATTTCGGTCAACGTCGCAGAGAGAGTCGGTGAGTTCGCTTCGATGCGCGCCAACGGCCTCACCCATCGCCGGGTGGCGTCGATGATCACCGGTGAGACCTTCCTTCTAACCGCTATCGGCATCGTGCCCGGACTCGTCGCCGGATACTGGGCGGCCGTCGCCTTCATGAACTCGTTCTCGAGTGATCAGTTTCCGATCGTGGCCGAGGTGAGACCCTGGACCTTCGTTCTGACCGCACTCGGGCTCTTGGCCGTTGCCGGTATCTCATTGATTCCGGCCGTTCGCGCGGTGAAGCGGATCAACGTCGGTGAAGTGGTAAGGGAGCGGGCGATCTAGAGGTATTTGGCGGCCGCTCCGGTGTTGTAGAGCACGACCGTGTCCTCGGGCTTGATCCAACCCGAAGCAAGCAACTGTTCGAAAGCGGCGACGCAGGCCCCTCCCTCGGGCGAGCCCCAGATCCCGGCCTCGGTGGCCAGCCGCGCGGTGGCGATTGCCATGTCGTCCTCGGTGACGGCGACGGCCGTTCCCTTGGTCTGCCGCAAGCCCTCGAGCATCAGCTTGTCACCGAGCGCCGAAGGCACTCGCAGCCCGTATGCGGTCGTCTCCTCGGGGTCTTCCCAGGGAGCGGCAAACTCGTCACCCCGCTCGAATGCCCTCACGATCGGAGCACAACCGGCGACCTGGACCGCCACCATCCTTGGTCGCTCGGGTCCGATCCAGCCCAGCGCTTGCATCTCGTCGAACGCTTTGACCATCCCCACCAGACCGGTTCCGCCGCCGGTGGGGTAGAAGATGACATCGGGAAGTGTGCCCAAGTCCCAGAAGATCTCGTAGCCCATCATCTTCTTGCCCTCGACCCGATAAGGCTCGTGCAGGGTGGCCACCGAGAACCAGCCATCGGCCTGCGCCTTTTCGGCTTGGAGACGCCCGGCGTCGGCGATGGTCCCTTCGACCAGGGTGACCGTCGCCCCCAGCGCCCGGGTCTCTTCGATGAGGGGCCGTGGTGTGTTGTCGGGGATGGCGACGTCGACCAGTACCTGGTGGAGAGCCCCGTAGGCGGCGGCGGCGCCTCCGGCGTTCCCCGCCGACGGGAGACAGAACTCGGTGGCCCCAAGTTCGACGTTGCGGGCTATCGCCACTGCCATTCCCCGAGCTTTGAACGACCCTGTTGGGTTCTGGGCCTCGTCCTTGACCCAAACATCACTGCCGAATCGTGCGGCGCGGATCATGGGCGTAGCTCCCTCACCCAGAGTCAGGGTGGACCGTCCGGCATCGGTCGGGAGCACTTCGTGAAACCGAAACTGACCGGGTTGTCGGTCGAGTACCTCATCGAGGTTGGGCAGGTCACCATGGTCGAGGTGATACCTCACCAGAAGGGGGCCACCGCAGACATCGCAGACGGTCTGCAGTCGATCGGCCAGGTGGTGATGACCGCAGTTGCCACATTCGAGATGGGAGAGGAAAGGGTTCAAGTCGGGCAGCTTATGATCTTCGTCGCCTATGCCACTCGACCACCACCGGGAGACGATCAGGGCCAACTGGGATGCTCGTGTCGAGATCCACTATGGGTCTGACGATTATGGGGTAGAGCGTTTTGTCTCTGATCCTGGCCATCTCAGCGGGGTTGTCGGCTTCGATCAGGGGAAGGTTCCTGACGTTTCGGGTAAACGCCTTCTCCATCTTCAATGCCATATCGGGACCGACACCATCTCATGGGCCCGTCTCGGAGCAGAGGTGACCGGTGTCGACTTCTCAGAGAAGGCGATCGAGGCGGCTCGGCGGTTGAGTTCTGATTCGGCCACACCAGCCCGGTTCGTGGTCGCCGAGTTGTACGAATCGCACGAGGTCGTCCCGGAGACCTTCGACATCGTCTACACCGGCGTCGGTGCCATCTGCTGGCTGCCTGACATCAGGGGCTGGGCCCGGGTCGTCTCCTCATTCCTCGAACCGGGTGGCCGATTCTATATTCGGGAGGGCCACCCGATGGCGTGGGCATTGGACTTCGAAGAGGAGTCACGTCTGGTTCTGCGGTACCCCTATTTCGAGACTTCGGAGCCCTTCGGCTGGTCGTTGGACACGACGTACGCCGGGGAGGGCGTGCTGGCCAGTCCCGATACTTACGAATGGAACCATGGCGTCGCCGAGACGCTCCAGGCACTAATCGACGCCGGGATACGTATCGACAGGATTGAAGAGTACGACTCGGTCGAGTGGCAACTTCTGCCCCAGATGGTCAAGTGTGATGACGGTCGGTGGCGTCTGCCCGATGGGCGAGAGCGCATGCCGTTCATGTGGTCGGTGCTTGGTACGAAGACCTAACCCAGGCAGGTGATCTTGGGGAGACCGTTGGCGGCCACGGTCCAGGTTTCCCCGGAGTCGTCCGACTGCCACACGGTGTCGCCGAGACCGGCGAAGACCGAGTCCTGTTTCACCACGATGCAATAAGTGTTGAGGTTCCCCCCGAACCATTCCGGCAGACCGCTGGTGACCGGCTCGAACGAGCCGCTCCACAGATCCCCGATGTAGAGCCGGCCTTGCTTGGTGCCCGGCCCGGTGGAGGCCGAAAGAAGAACCCGATCCTCGAGAACTGCCACTGCACGGCAGTAGTTGGCGTGGAGCCCGTCTGTCCTGAACTCGAAGTCGTGTCCGTTGTGTGTTTGGGCCAGCCCGTGGGCAGTCGCGGCAAACACGGCGCCTTTCTTCGTCGGGTGCGCCGCCACCTGGTGGACGTCGGCATCGATGTCGAGGGTGGGCACGAGCCCGGTGTTGTCGTATCGGAGGACACCGCCGACGTGGACGTTGATGTAGAGGGTGTGGTCGGCGTCGAGAGCCATCGAACGCACATCTGCGGGAGCACCCCAAGGTGTGTACCACTTGTCCCTCTTTGGCGCGTCTGCGAAGAACTCGTCTTCGGTGATGCCCGACGGCTCGAGGGCGAACAGCCGCGCCTTGTCCGCCCCGATCCAGGTTGTGTCGGGAGTCGGCTGGATGCACAGTGGAGTAGCGCCTTCCGGCATGGTCTCCACCACTTCGCCATTGCGGTGGATACGACCTTTGCCGTCGACTGCCCACCAGCCGCCGGCGTCGACCGCAAGATTGTTGATCCGGGTGCCTTCGATCAGTGGCTCGGGCGTTCCGTTGAGGCGAAAGGCGCCGGCAGCGGTTCCCACCAGGAGGGTCATGATTCGGACTCTAGGCCGATGGTCACCTGGGTCTTGACTGGCACCACTAGATCAGCCACAGCTCTGTCTGTCGCCCGTCGAGGAAGCCGATCCCCCCTTCGCTCAGAAACGCGTCCTCTTCGAGCATGATCTTGACTGTTTGACCATCCCACTCGGAAACGTCGATTTCGACGGCCAATTCGATGGACCACCCCGTGTTGAGCGACACCGGATACTCGCCGGCGCCCTCGACGTTTCGCTGGTTGTCCCAGAGCCCGATCGTTGTCCCGGCGGCATGGCCGTGCAGACCGAGGGGATGGGTATAGATGATCGGTTTGATACCGTCATCGCGGGCACCCTCCAACGCGGAGGAAAGAACGTCGTTTCCGGTTCGTCCCACCCTCATCTCCGACATCAGGATGTCCTGGAGACGGTTGCCCTGGACGAGGCCCCGCTGGAGACTGTCCGGAACGGCGGTCTCGCCGTCACCGAGCACATAGGCATGCTGCTGTTGGTCGGTGTGATAACCATTGGTGACTATTCCGAAGTCGATGTGGAGGAGATCTCCCTGTGTGACCGTGCGATCCTGATGGCCGTCTGCCGGAGTGCTGGGGGTGTCGTCCCCACGGCGTTGCAGAGTCACCCCCGGATGGAACCAACTCCCGAACCCGGCGTTGCTCACGGCGTCACTCAGCCACCAGGCAATGTCATCGGTCGTCGTCGTTCCCGGTGTGACCACTTCGCTGGAAAGAGCTCGACGGAGGAACCCGTGGGCATGGGCACAGGCCGATCTGTAATCGGCGACTTCTTCGGGCAGTCGTGTTTCGAGCCAGCCGATGGCGAGATTCTCGGCACCGGTCAGATGAGCGGCCGTCTCGTCGGAAAGCGCCGACACCAGCCCGTCGTATTCGGAAAGAGTGAGACCGTCGGCGAGAGCGAACACCGAGGAGACGTTGATCCCGATCCGGCCTTCGACCGCGCCGAGATGGTCTGTCAGCGCCGCCCACTGATCCGGTTGCGCTGCCGGGTCCCAGATCGAAGGAAAAGGTCCCACCGGGTAGCGAGAAATAGCGGCCCGGCGACGCCCGCCCTCGGTGAATACCAGAATCGTTCTTCGTCGTGCAGTGCCCAGCCAGGTAGCCGGAAGCATGGTCTCCAAAACCGGGTCTTCGTTGTATTCGCGGGCGATCAGCACCCAGGCCTCGAAACCCTCCCGCGCCATGAGCTCCGGGAC
>JAZFTT010000130.1:0-3908 GCA_036446835.1 Acidimicrobiia bacterium | reverse complement strand
GTTCAAGGCAATGGGCAGCGCCCGGGATGACATCGAAATCGCGCCTCAGATGGACAAAGAGTCAACCATCAGCCCGATTGGGAACCCCCTGTGGGATGCGATAGCCGACAGTGTCGAAGAGCTCGAGGGTCATCGAAACCTCTTGCCGACGTTGATGAACGTCGGAACCGACGCTCGTTTCTGGCGACCCAGGGGAACGATCGCCTATGGGGTGGGGCTGTTTGACGATCGGATGACGTTCTCCGAGATGCTTGCCCTCTTCCACGGTCACGACGAGCGAGTTTCTGTCGAGTCGGTGGAGCGCACCACAGCCCTTTACGATAGGGTGCTCCACCATTTCTTCGCCCCTTGATCGACGTAATCTGTGATATCGACGGTGTGCTGTATCGAGGGGATGTGGCAGTCCCGGGTGCAGCCGATGCCCTGCGACGTCTCAACCATGCCGGGGCGCGCATCACTTACGTGACCAACAACTCGACGCGGTCGCCGACCCGGGCAGCATCCAAGATTGAAGCCGTTACGGGTGTTGCCACGGACCCTTCCCAGGTCATCACATCATCCATGGCGGCATGCTCGATGCTGACCGTCGACGACCACCCGGCGATGGTGGTGGGGGAGAGCGGGGTATTCGATGCACTGGCGGAGGCGGGTGTGACGATCACAAACGATCCGGGTAAAGCCAGGTCAGTGGTTGTGGGCATGGATAAGAAGATCACTTATGACGACATCGCCGCGGCTTCCGCCGCGGTACGCTCCGGTGCCAGGTTTCTGGCTACCAATACCGATGCGACGTTTCCCACCCCGACAGGCTTTCTCCCCGGCGCCGGCTCTTTGATCGCCGCTATTGCGACGGCCGCGGGGCGGGAGCCAGAGGTTGCAGGCAAACCAAATCAGGCCATCAGGGACTTGATCCGGTCGCGTGGGATAAACGAGGCGTGGGTGGTCGGCGATCGGATCGAGACCGACATCGCCCTGGCAACAGCCGAGCCGGAGTGGCGCTCCATTCTCGTTCTCACCGGAGTGTCCACCATCGACGACGACGTCTCATCCGCAGACTATGTGGTGGCTGATTTCGAATCAGCGGTGGGTCTGGTGCTATCGCGGGCATAATCGATCCCACATGGACCTCACTGACGCCCAAATCAAAGAACTCGAGAACGCCTTGGAGCAACTCGAACAGCTCGATCCTGCTTCTCTTCCCGAGCCGGCCGCGGAACTGGCCAATCTCCTGGGCCGAATCCTGGACGAGCTGGAGAGCACTAGTTGAGATTCGCGCTCGAAGTGCGTCAGGACCGCGACGCCCCTAAGGAATTCGCCACGGCGCTCACAGCCCAGATCCAGAGCCTGGGCGGATTGGTGATCACAAGTGACGAGACCGTACCCGACATAGTCGTGGGAGTCGGTGGTGACGGCACGATGCTGGCAGCAGTCAGACAGTCGCTCATCTGGGACGTGCCCGTCATCGGCTTCAATCTGGGAACAATAGGTTTCCTCACAGCAGCGGAGGCTCCTGATCTGGAGCCCACCGTGCAGCGACTCTTCACCGGGGACTATGACATCGATGAGAGAACCACTGTCGCCGCAACCGTTGGCGGGGTGACCGAGCTCGGCGTCAACGATGTGGTTGTGGAGAAGATAGACAGCACGAGATTGGTCAGTCTCGAGGTGGTCATCGACGGTGAGCCCTTCGTGACGTACCAAGCCGACGGTCTGATCGTCGCCACTCCGACCGGGTCCACCGCGTACTCGTTTTCCGCAGGAGGGCCGCTGGTTGATCATCGTGTTGATGCTCTTGTGATGACCCCGGTATCCACTCACTCTCTCTTTGATCGAGCGTTGGTGCTCCCTGACACGACTACCATCGAAGTGACGGTTAGCCGTGATCGGCAGGTGAAGGTCAACGTCGACAAGACCGACCTTGGCCAGCTCGATGAGAATGAGACCGTCACCATCCGCAAGGGCGACAGGCCCGCTCGCTTTGTGTCGTTGGATGGCCGGACTTTCTCTGGCCTGGTCAAGGACAAGTTCAGGCTCCGTTAGTGGCGCTCCAGCATCTGCGGGTTCGTAATCTCGGCGTGCTAGAGGATGCCACCATCGAGCCTTCTTCCCGACTGACTGTCATCAGTGGCGAAACCGGAGCCGGCAAGACCCTTCTGCTCGGGGGGCTCCGTCTCATTCTCGGCGAGAAGCCCGATCCGGCTGCGGTCGGGCCGATCGATGACAAGACGCAGGCCGACGGGTTGTTCAGAAACGGTGATGAGGAGCTAGGAGTGGCCCGTGTCGTACCTCGAGAAGGCAATAGCAGAGCCCATCTGGAGGGCTTGATAGTGTCGGCCGACACCCTCTCCAACCGGGTGGGCGCTCTCGTCGAGATCGTGGGACAGCACGATCAGCTCTCACTGAGACACCCGTCACATGTACTTTCCCTGGTCGACTCTGCTCTGGACACTGCTGGACAAAAGACCTTTGAGGCATACGCATCGGCGTGGGATGATCTGAAGACGGCGGAGGATCGCTTGGAGCTGTTTGGCGGGGACGAGATAGCTCTCCGTCGTGAACTTGACCTGGTGAGGTTCCAGACGTCAGAAATCGAGGGAACCGGTCTCGAGCCCGACGAGGACGAGCAATTGGAGGCCAAGGCGCTGCGGCTTCGCAACGTGGAGGAGATCAAAGAGCATCTGGCTGAGACGCTTCGAGCGATCGACCGGATGTCGGAAGACGGCGGAGAGGCCGTCTCCAGGATTCGCAAAGTCGCGGATCTGGATCCGGGTCTGGCATCGCTCACCGAGGAGGTAGACGCTGCGGCCGCCGACATCGCCGAACTGGGACGAGCGGTGCGTCGGGCAGCCAACGATCTCGATTCCGATCCGAGTCTTCTCGTCCATGTCGAAGAACGTCTCACCGCCATTGGAGAGCTGAAGCGCAAGTACGGGAGAACTCTGGGCGAGGTTATCGACTTCGGCAAGCAGGCCAGGGAGAGAGCTGACCAGCTCCACTCCCTGCTGTCAACGGCAGGTGAAGTGAAAGCAGCACTGATCCGGGCTCGAGGGGCTCTCATCGCGGCGAGCGCTCAGCTCACTGATGCACGGCTGGGCACGATATCCGAGCTTGCCAGAAAAGCTCTTTCTCATCTTGGTGACATGGGCCTTGCGGAGTCCAAACTCGAGTTCCGGATCGAGTCCGGCGAGCCGGGGCCCAATGGCGCCGATCGGATCGAGCTCTGGTTCAGCTCTGATGCCAGGCTGGAGCCAGGACCCGTACACAAGGTTGCGTCGGGTGGCGAGTTGTCACGTCTGGTTCTGGCGGTGAGGCTGGCCACTCAGAGGCCTGGCACCGAAACGCTGGTGTTCGATGAGGTAGACGCCGGAGTTGGAGGGGCAACCGCTCTCGCGCTCGGGCGAAAGCTGGCCGATCTCGCAAAGGAAAGTCAGGTCCTGTGTGTGACTCATCTTCCACAGATCGCCGCGTATGCCGATGTTCACTATGTAGTCGAACGCGAAGAGGGCACCGCAAGGGTTCACGTTGTTGCCGGCGACGCAAGGCTGCGGGAGATCTCGCGGATGCTCGCGGGGTTGCCGGAGAGCGCGGCAGGTCATCAGGCGGCCGCCGAGCTCCTCGAGGCCAGTGCTCAATAGGTGGCATCGCCGCGGCTGGGTGCTACTGTGAAATCCCGTGACGAACGGGCCTCTTCCTTCTCCGGAATCCATCTCCGAAAGCCCTGCTCCCACTCCAACTGAGACCAAGTATGTTTTCGTCACCGGTGGGGTCGTTTCCAGCCTCGGCAAAGGGATAGCGGCGGCCTCCCTCGGACGTCTGCTGAAGGCACGTGGGCTGAAGGTCGTCAACCAGAAGCTCGACCCCTACAACAACGTCGATACAGGCACCATGAATACGATCCAGCACGGCGA
>JAZFTT010000129.1:0-4366 GCA_036446835.1 Acidimicrobiia bacterium | reverse complement strand
GCGGCCGACCAGATCCGCGGTGGCGTCGATGGACGCGAAAATGGGTTCGTTGGCCCAGCCGGCGAAATAGCAGCGTCTGAGTGAACCTGGGTCTCGGCCTTCCTCGACGCAGATCTCGTCCAGTCGTTCCATGCGCGCTCGGAAAGCCGGAAGAGAGTCCTCGATCCCCTTCTCATACTCTCCGAGTGACACGACCGCGTCGGCGTGTCGGGCTGCGACGCGGAGCGACCTGGTGGCTTGAGCAGCGACCCACAGCGGCGGGCGAGGCAACTGGGTTGGACCCGGCCGGAAAGTCGCCGCAGAGAGGCGGTAGTAGACACCTTCGTAAGTCACGGTGTTGCCGCGGAGGGCGTCGTCAAGGATGGCCACCACCTCGCGCAGCCTGGTGCCACGGCCCACGGCGTCGAGAAAATCGATCCCCAATGCTTCGTGCTCAACGGGGTAGAAGCCGCCACCGACCGCAACATCGACGCGGCCGCCCGAAACCTGATCCACAGTCAGGATCGACTTCGCCAATATCCCAGGATTGCGGTTAGCCACATTCGTGACCATCGACCCGACACGAATTCGTTGGGTGTCCACTGCCACCGCTGCCAAAGTCGTCCAAGCCTCCAACAAAGGGACCTCGGGGGCACCGTCGATCCAGAACTGGTCGATGACCCAAGCGTTATCCAGACCGATCGACTCGGCAAAGAGAAAATCATCACGAAGTTCGGGGTAAGGCACAACCTGGACGATCGTCGCCCCGAAACCAACCGGCATCCCTCGATGCTACGCGACCCATCAACCGCCCGTACCTAGAAGCGGGTCAACGCCACAGCGACAACAACCAAGAAAACTGGATTCAGCGCGCCAAACACCCGACCGCACAATGAGAGCACATAAGTGCCGTTATGTACGGTCTGGGGAGCGTATTGTTGAAGCTAGCCGGTCGGCCTGGCCGGTCCGGAGGCACTGATGGGCAACAAGGACAAGGGCGGTCGGAACACCAAGAAGGCTCCAGCCAGAGATCTCAAGCAGAAGCGCGCCGAGAAGAAGGCGAAGCGAGAGGCTCTCAAGGGCAAGCGGAACTCGGGTTCCTTCTAGTCAAGCTCCACGGGTGTGCGCACAACGGGTCGCAATATGCGACCTTCGCCAACCCGTGTCCAGGTAGCGCATAAGTGCCGTTATGTGTGCCCGGGGTTACGTCGGTGGGCTACCAAACGAGAGGGCAACGGTGCCTTGGTGGCCGTGGGGTGTGGATGTCAGCAGGCGAGCCAGTTCACCAAGATTCTTAACGACACGTCCACTGTGATCAGCGGCGCGGTTCATGAGTGGGGTGCATCTGGAAACGTTGAATTCATCGTCCTCGGCATCACGTCGGCATTTGCTTACGACCTTCTTGGGGCCGTCGCGTCTTGAGGTAGTCGTCCTGAAGGACAGTCCAATCCTCAAGCTGATCATCGAGATCGGCTGGCTCCACGTAGTAGATGATGTCGGGTTTCGAAAGTCTGAAGAGATCCAACGCAGGCCAGCGCCCGTTTTCCAAAGCACCGAACGGTGGGGGCGGGACTATGCCGCGAGCGAAAACCCATGCAATCGCCACTCGACGGCACCATCCCTAACTTCGAACCTGTCGCGCTCGACCCACGACGGAGAGGGCCATGAGCAGGATCGCGGCGAACAGGAAGATCAAAACGGTCGGGTTCGTCTGGGATGTTTCAGGCTCGAAGTTGATGAAGTTGAACTGGTCGATCTGTTGTATTGGACCGATATACCACAACATCAAATAGGCAATCTCGAACACCTTGCTGCTACCGGTCCAGGTTCCGAACGCCAGGGCTAGCGATGGAATGAAGAGCGCCCCGACGGTCCACACCAGCACACCGGACCCATCGCCTTCGGCTATGAGCCGGACGAGAACGCCTGCTCCGGCTAGGGCGGCAACGATGAACCCTGCCAGCCAGGTTGCGGGGAGTTGGCGACCGAGCGGACGGGGTGTGGAGAAGACATACCCGTCGGTGTGATAGCGGCCTTCACGGACGCCCAGCGAGGACCATATCAGCAGCGGCCACACCCAAGCCAAGGGCAGGAGGGTGTTCTGCGCGGTCTCCAGCGGGACCAGGAGTGCGGCGACGACCAGGCCCGCGGCGATCGCATACCAAGACCAGGGTCGTCCTTTGAGTGTCATGCGCAGTTCGGCGAGCAGCACAGCGCCGAATCGCGAACGAGTCTTGCCTGCGGGAAGCGGCGTGAGCTGAACGTCGGTGGTCTCGATGAGGCTGACCTCTGGTTCTGAGGTGCCCTGAGACTTGCCCAGACCGGCGACCGTCAGGACTTTTCCTCGCAGATTCGCAAGCCGGCCGCTCCCTTCACGGGGCTGGTCGTATGCCGGGTCAAAGCGTTTGAAGAATCGGACCGATAGAAAAACGATACCGATAGCCACTGCCACCATCACAGTAGGGAATATCAGACTCGCCGGCGTCCACGTCATGCCTTCCCAGACGAAGGTTTGTGGTGGATGTTGCGGGCCTATTTCACGACCCAACACCTGCATAGCATTGGCTTCGAAGACCATGCAGCACGACGATCCGCCGCTATGTCCCGGAACTGCGGCTACCGCGCCCTTCTCCATCGCCGTGATAACACCCGAGGCCGAGATGACGACCAGGAAGAAGGAGAATAGGTACAGAAAGAAGTAGGCCACGTTGCCGAAACCGCCGCGCAGCCAGCGGACGGTGTCGAACAGAACCGCCAACGCGGCCACGACGGCCCACGTCGGTAGGGCGATGAACAGAAACGGTGCTATCAGAGGCCAGATCTCGATCTGGGTTACCTCACCGCGAACCAACTGCATGACTCCCGCTGCGAGGATCAGGATGACCAGCATCGCCGTCAGAACAGCAAGGTTGCTCAACCACTTTCCGAACAGGTAGAAGGTCTTGCTGATGGGCGTGGTGGCAATGATCTGGCCGACACCGGTTTCGCGGTCTCTACTAACCGCCCCTTTGACAACGTAGAAGCTGACGAGGCCTAGATACGCACCGGCCAGCATGGCAACGGCAGCTCCGATCCACGCCGAGTTATAGACCCCGCGATAACCGTCTAAATCGATTGTGACGTAGGAAGCGTCAGGAGTCGGAACAAAGAGATACGCCACCACAATCATCAGCCCGAGGGTTATCAGAAAGCTGGTACGCCGAGATCGTTCCAAGAAATCGGCCCACGCCAGGCGAAAAAGAAGACGCCCTGAGGTCATTGGGCAACCTTGGCCCTGCTCCGCTCAATGCTGTGCAGGTAGGCGTCCTCCAATGATGGCGAAACAGGCTGCGCGTCACCGTCAGGAGCGTCGTCGGATATCACTCTGACGTGGACACCGTCGCTTCTCCGGATGGTGCTGCTGATCAGGTAGTCACGCTTCACCGCGTTGAACTCCGAGCTGCCGATGACCCAGATCCATACTTTCCCCTCGACGTCTGCCAACAACTGCTCGGCTGTGCTGTGAGCCACCAACCGGCCGTCACTGATAACCGCGATATCGTCCGCGGCGGCTTCGACATCGGAAATGATATGAGTGGAAAGGATGACAATCCGCTCGCCTGACAGGTCGGAGAGCAGGTTTCGGAACCTCACTCTCTCCTCAGGGTCAAGTCCGACGGTCGGCTCGTCAACAATGAGCACCTTCGGGTCGTTGAGCAGCGCCTGAGCAATACCTACCCGTTGTCTCATCCCACCCGAATAGCCACCCAACGGCCGCTTACCAACCTCAGTCAAGTTGACTAACTCCAGTAACTCTCCGATTCGCCGCTTGCCGGCTGCTGTGTCAAGGCCCTTGATGGCTGCGATGTACTCCAAGAACTCGACCGCGTTGAGATGCGGATAAACCCCGAAGTCCTGAGGCAGGTAACCAAGGACAGCACGAAGTTCGTCCGGCGACTGGACAATGTCCTCCCCGTCCCAGGTGACCCTGCCTTCACTAGGCCGGCTGATCGTCGCCAAGATCCGCATCAAGGTTGACTTCCCAGCACCGTTGGGTCCGACCAACCCAAGCACCCCAGACCCCAATTCCAAGCTGAACTCCCGCAACCCCCAATGGTCGCCCCGGTACTGCTTACCAACACCCTCTATCACTAGTTTCATGACGCGAACCTAGTGGTATTGATCCCTGAGGGTGTTGACGCGGCTGATGGGTGTGCCGTTGATGCGGTGTGGTATCGGTGGATCCGATCGTTGAGGGCTTCGCCGCGTTTTTTGTCTGAGGTCCAGGTGGTGGCGTAGGCCCATTCGGTGCGAGGGTCCGTTGGAACTGTTCCACCTTGCCGTTGGTTTGGGGTCGGTAGGGCCGGGTTGTGACATGGTCGATGCCGACCGATTCGAGGGTGTCGGC
>JAZFTT010000128.1:0-5554 GCA_036446835.1 Acidimicrobiia bacterium | reverse complement strand
CCTGGTCGGCAGTCTCCCCGATGGGATGACTGAAGGGGTCTCCCTCGGCACCGGCATGGTCGACGGTTACGACCTCTACGAGTCCGCCATCGGAGATGTCGCCGTCACCTTCAACCCTGAGGGTGTTTCCTCGGTCGACATCGCCGATCATGCATTTCAAGACAGATTCGTCGACAGGTTTGGCCGCAAGCTGATTCGAGCCGAGGCCCCGTCGGCTTGGAGCCGGCACATTCCCGCAGCAATCGAGGCGGGAACACCAGGGAAGCTGCCCATCGATCTTCGCTCGGTCACGCCGTTCCAGGCGGAGGTTCTGACGCGGACCGCAACGATTCCGAAAGGTGAGGTGCGTCCCTACGCCTGGCTCGCCCATGAAGTGAACCGGCCTGGAGCCGTACGGGCCGCCGGCTCAGCCGTCGCCCGGAACCCGATCCCACTTATCATTCCGTGCCACAGAGTGGTACGTGCCGATGGGCATATCGGCAATTACTCTCTTGGCGGCACTGCCAACAAGCACGATCTGCTGGAGCATGAGGGTGCGCATCCCGATTGGCTGGAAGACCTCGCCTCAAAGCACGTCCGTCTCCAGGGAAACACTTCGACAAAGATCTACTGCCACCCGACTTGTCACGCCATCAGACGTTCCAACGTGGAGAACGTGGTCGACTTCCGCTCCCTCGACCAGGCGGAGAGCGCAGGGTTTCGGGCATGCGAGATCTGCCGGCCATGCTGCTGAAGCAGGGCGTTCCCATGGATCGAGTGGGTGCCGCTGAATATCGGCCACCCGACAGTCCAGGCAGAAATCGCCCCAACAAGACGCTGACATGATCACGAACGGAGGCCATCATGTTGGACGCATACATAACCGAGCCGGGAAAACTGGTTCGCATCACAACCATGGCGCGAGCTCTGCTCGAAGAGGCCCGATCTACACCGTGTGACGCGGCCGGATGTGAGCGTCTCCGACGGATTCATGATCGCGTCATTGCAGAACTCACCGGCGTCATCTCGAATGACCTCCACGAGGAGCTGTTGACACTCGCCGTACAGTTCGATCAAGCCACTCCCACGCCATCGGAGGTGCGGGTCGCTCAAGCAGAGTTGGTTGGATGGCTGGAGGGTCTGATGGCAGGGATGATGGTTACGACCGGCACTGGAGCAGCCGCGCTTCAGGCGCCAACCGACACTGCACCGATCTTGGACGAAACAGAGACGCCAGGCCTATATCTCTAGCGCGACGATCCCGCCTTGCAAGCGTAAGACCGGAATGATGATCAGTGTTCGGCGGAATCAGATCTCGGAATGCGCGATCGAATCCACCGGGCACTCGGTGACACTCACCAGTAAAGAAGTCGCGGTGCTTCGATGACAGAGGAACACGATGGGGACATCCACGACGCCGCCAAGCCAACTGCCGATGCGCTTGCGGCGTTATTCGGTGGAGCCGCACCGGGCACAGTCTTCTCTGAGCCAATACATATCGGCGACGACCTCGTCATCACTGCCGTAGCGTGGGAGCGCGCCGGGCGGGTTTGGTTTTGGCGGTGGCGAAGGCCCCACCAGCCAGCCCGACAATGGGCGTGGATCGGGGGGCCGCTGTGGCGGAGCTTCACAGGGCAGGCCCGTTGCAGTGATTCGGATACGTCGGCCGGAGTGGAGGTCAAGCCAGTCATCGATTTCACGAAGATCGGTGTGACGCTGCTGCTTGGGCTGATTGGCGTCTGGCGCGTGTTCCGCAACTAGAACGTCACAGTCGGGAATAGGCTCGGTTCTATGCCGAAGATCACTACCTGGCCAGACGAAGTGACGATACCTTTTGACGGTGAGGTCAACCTCTTGGCGGCCCTTGTCGAGGGGGGCATCCCAATCACTCATCTCTGTGGGGGCAAGGCGCGGTGCTCTACCTGCAGAGTGAAGATCGCCGAAGGGCTGTCGGGTCTGTCGCAACGCACCGACAAGGAATTGGCGATGGCCGAAAAACTCGACTTTCCCGACGAAATCCGTCTTGCCTGTCAGACCATCACATCGGAGTCGGTGAGCCTGGGCAGACTCGTGCTCGATAAGACCGACATCGCCCTATCCACCCAAATCGGGAAACACGCCTTCACTGGCCCAGTCGGTCGAGAGGTGGATGTTGCGGTGTTGTTCACCGATGTCGTCGGATACACCGCGATGGCGGATGCTCTTCCCGCCTACGACATCGTGCATCTGCTGAACCGCTTCTTCCACAACGTCAGCGCGGAAGTCGTGTCGAACTCGGGTCGAGTTGACAACTACATGGGCGACGCCGTCCTTGCGCTATTTGGCGTCGACGGAGAGCCAAAGCCTGCCCTATCGGCGATTCGATCCGGTCTTGGCGTTCTCGAAATCGCCAGAGACCTCTCCCACTACGTAGAGCGAATGTACGGAATGAGTTTCGGAGTCCGAGTGGGCGTCGATTACGGCAAGGTGGTGTTCGGCCTGATGGGGGTCGAGCCGTCGGCTCGCGAGACGGCGATCGGCGACACTGTCAACGTGGCCAGTCGTCTCGAAGCGGCCAACAAGGAGACCGGGACCGACATGCTCGTAACCGACATCGTGTTCAAGGACTGTGGTCGGGACGTCGACTTCGGGCAGAGTTTTGATCTCGACCTTCGCGGTAAGACCGGGCTTGTCGTGGCCCATGAGGTGATCGGGCTGAAGAACGAGGATGGCATCTGACAGGAATCGGCGCTCCTCATCGTCTACGAGCCGAACTCCAGAGAATCTCCAAGCAGCAGCCGAGCCGCGGACTGAGCGTCCAGATTCACACCCGCAGAGAAGAGCACATAGTTTCGCTTGATGGGCGCCCCAGGGAAGTAGCGAAGAGGGGACGCCAGACCGCCGTCCAGCAGTTCGTCGTGAACTTCGACAGGCACTTTGAAGGCGAGGCCGACTGGCGTCAGGGATGCCGCGATGGCGTCATTCCGGTATACGGCAGCGCCCGAAAAGAAGTGACGGCACTCCAGGGCACCAATCCTCCGGTCAGCACTGACCCACTGGTCTGCAAGCTCTTTCAATTTCGTCAAGTAAGGCTCGGCCAATCAACACAAGACTAGAAGCCTCGGCGTGTGCGGTTGTGTGGCCTGTGGCGGTATAGGCGAGGTGTTACCGGGTAGGGTCGAATCATGGGTATCGAAGCACTGCGCACTGACGACCGCCGGTTTGGCGACCTTCCTGACTGGCCTTATTCACCTCAATATGTGGAAGATCTCCCCGGTTATGAGGGTCTGCGGTTGCACTATATCGACGAGGGGCCAGCCGACGCCGACGTGATGCTGTGCCTGCACGGAGAGCCGACATGGGCGTATCTGTTTCGGCGCATGATCCCGGTCTTTCTCGAAGCAGGCTATCGAGTGGTAGCCCCCGACTATTTCGGTTTCGGTCGGTCGGACAAACCTGTTGAGGATGCCTTGTACACCTTCGACTTTCACCGGAATGCACTGGTGGCTTTCGTAGAGCACCTCGATCTCTCCGAGATCACACTCGTGGTCCAGGACTGGGGTGGGCTACTGGGACTCACACTCCCGGTCGCATTTCCGGACCGTATCTCGGGTCTGCTGATCATGAACACGGGCTTCGCCGTCGGGGTCGAGCCGAGCGAGGGGTTCATTGCCTGGCGGGACTACGTGGCCAACACACCGGACTTTGGTGTAGGCCGGCTCATGAGCCAGACCGTGCCCCATCTCAGTCCCGAGGAAGTCGCCGCCTACGAAGCTCCCTTCCCCTCTCCCGAGCACAAGGCGGGCGTCCGAACATTTCCAGAGCTGGTGCCGACCGACCCCTCGATGGGTGGTGTCGAGGTATCCCGCGAAGCCGTCAAATGGTGGTCCGAGCAGTTCGACGGTCACTCCTTCATGGCGATCGGTATGACGGACCCGGTCCTGGGACCACCCGTCATGGAGCGCGTCCATAGAGCCATCCGCAACTGCCCGGAGCCGATGCGAGTCGAGGAAGCCGGCCATTTCGTCCAGGAGTGGGGTGAGCAGGTCGCACGAGCAGCTCTCGCAGCTTGGGACGATTGAGAGTTCAACGTTTGGCGCGGTGCGACTCGACTAATGCCGCAACCTCAGGGAATCGTCGATCGATCTCATAGGTGTATCCGTCCCAGTAGCCGTCACGCTCGGGATCGAAGTGGCGAACCGTGGCAAAGGTGTTGGAGAGGGCAATGGTCTTCATCTGAGACTCCACATCCCTCATCGCAGCGAGGGCCTCGCCCGCCGGAACGGGGGGCAGCACCCGCATACTTACCGGCTGTCCGTAGCGGAGTGCCGGTGAATAGGGGTGTTCCCACACACGGTGGGTTCCCGTGACGACTATCGGTAGAAGAGGGCAGGAAAGGCGGTCGGCCAAGACGAAGGCGCCACGTGTGAAAGCGACCTCGACTCCCAAAATCGAGCCTTGTGGAAAGACCACGAGACTCTCCCCTCGATCGAGAGCTTGACGGCAGTCACCGAGCAGTCGACGCAGTTCGCGAGCGATCGGAGCTGTTGCAACTTCGATCTGATCGGATGTTCTGAGGAATCTTCCGAGATGAGCCCAGTCGAACAGCTCGTCTCTGACCAGATAACGAAGTCGGAGCGGGAGGCGGGTCAGCAGCAGAGGGTCGGCAAAGCCCTCGTGCAGAGGCGCGACCACATAGGTCTGGCCGGGATCAACGTGCTGGAGCCCCTCCACCTCCACCCTCATATCGAGAAACCGGACAGTCATATCGGACCAGATCGAGACGGCTTTGTGGAGGATCTTGGGATCGGCCCATTTTGCCAGCCCGCTCAGAACGGGCTCTCCCAGAACGATGAGAATGCCGGCTCCAACCGCAGTCCGGATTCGTTCTGCCGTTCCCTGGACTCGAAAGGGTCCGACGTTGTGATGCGCCATCACCCGAGTATCACCCGGCACAGGAACTAGTGGTGTCGAGGTACTCTCGTCGCCGATGTCGGATTCACTATCAACCGAGCAGTTAGCGGTCAACACGATCAAGGCCCTGGCGATGGACGCGGTCCAGAGTGCCAACTCCGGCCACCCGGGCATGCCAATGGGAATGGCCGACATTGCGGTCACGCTTTGGTCGAAGTTCATCAACGTCGACCCGGATGCTCCAGAATGGCCCGACCGGGACAGGTTCGTGCTTTCCAACGGGCACGGATCGATGCTCCTGTACTCCATACTCCACCTTTGCGGATTCGGGTTGACCCTCGACGACATCCGCAACTTCCGGCAGTGGGATAGTCACACCGCCGGTCACCCCGAGATCGATCACGACCTGGGTATCGAGATGACGACCGGTCCCCTCGGCCAGGGATTCGCCGCCGGGGTCGGAATGGCCGTTGCCGAGACTCATCTCCGCGGCCGTCTCGGCCCAGATCTGGTCGACCATCGGACCTACGGCTTCGTTTCCGACGGCGACCTCATGGAAGGCATCAGCTCGGAGGCAGCCTCGATTGCAGGCCACTTCGGGCTCGGCCATCTGATCTACCTGTACGACGACAACCACATCTCCATCGACGGCTCGACGGACATAACCTTCAGCGAGGACATC
>JAZFTT010000127.1:0-3415 GCA_036446835.1 Acidimicrobiia bacterium | reverse complement strand
TTGCCAAATCCCCTCACTGGCCTCCTCCTTTGCCTCGGGGACCGTCGTTCGGATCGCCTGTCGCAGAAGCTCCTCGCCTCGTTCCCAACTCGACTCGAAGGTGACCGTGAAACTGATCTCTTCCCAGATGTAGTCAAACCCCTCCGTGTAGTTGGCCAGGGTGTCGGTGAAGATCACACCGTTGGGGACGTGGACGAGCCTTCCGGTGATCTGGTCACCTTCGACCCAGTTACCGACTTCCATGAGCGTGAACCTGAAGAGACGGACATCTACGACGTCGCCGTGCAGCCCTCGTACTTCGATGCGATCGCCCACCTGGAACGGCTTTCTGGTCATGATGTAAGCCCATCCCGCCATGTTCTTGAGAAGGTCGCCAAGCGCTATGGCGATGCCGGCGGATAGAAGACCGAGGAATGTGGTCAGCGAGTCAAAAGCGTCGATCCAGATGAAGAGAAGGCTGATAAGCGCAGTGACAGTGATAGCTGCGTTGGTGAGCTTGGTGGCCCGGTACTGAGACTCCACGTCTCCCAATTGGGGACGAAGCCATTTCAGGATGGCCCAACGAAGAATGATGAGTCCTGCGACGACGACGAATGAGATGACTACCTGCTCGACTGTTCGCTGGGCAACTCCAAGAGCGTCGGCAAGCCATTCCATGCGCTGATTATTGGCTGTTCCGGCCTTCGTGCCGGGGATTGTCGGGAAGATGGGTCCAGTTGGTCAGGAGCCGGCCGACGTCCAGACCAGTGTCTCTGCATGGAACTGACTCCAGGCGAACCAGAACGCCTGGTGGGTGGTCAGCTCAGTCCCGTTGGGAGCGAACACGCGGATTCCGTCGGTGAGTCTGACAACCACGCCTTCGAACTCGATCTCCCCGCCAGTCGCCAGTTCGTCTCGGGTGGTACGAACAGGAAAGGCGATCGGAGTCCCGGCAGGGCTGATCACCCCAACCACGGGCTCCATGGTCGAGAGCCGGGGATCGACGTCCCCAACCGGGAAGATCGGGCCGAACGCGTCCCGGCTGCCGAGTGGGTCGTCGCGGTACTCTCTGCCTATCCCGCCGTCCTCGGCGAGGATCCTGGTTTCCGGATGCGCCTCCTTCCAATCACCCCAGGTCGAGCCGACGACTGATACTTGTTCGAGGACAACACCGGCTTCGCCCAGGGGACCCGTCAGGGCTTGACCGGTGAAAGTGTCGAACATCGACCCTGTCGTCAAGTCATACATCACCTTGTTCGACCTCGACAACAATCCCGAAGTGCGAAGAACGACCCGATCGGTACCCCTCACGTGGTCGGTCACATACGCCTGAGCAGAGCCACAAAGAGTGCAATAGGGGATGCCGAGGGCGCGGCCGCCAAGCGTGATGTTCAGCATCTCGTGAACCTCCATCTGATGTCTGGGCAATGCCAGTGCCTCATCGTTGACGACGACCCCGAAGATGACCCGGTCATCCGGATACCAGGCGCCCCCGGCAGCATCGGTGGTTGCCGGGTTGTCGAGAGACGGGATGCAGTTGCAGGGTCCATTGTCACCCAGAGGCCTATCGTCCGCGATAACGCCGCCCCATGTGATCAGACGCCAGTCGACACCCTGGTTCTCGTCGAAGAAGATCTCCCAGAGTGAGTCCACGGGTGTATAGATCTGACGTTTCGCATCGGCATAACCGTCCCAGGCGGGCATGTCCCACGCAATGAGAATGTCGAGAGCCCATTTGAAGTCGACACGGCTCGGCACATACTCGATTCCAGTGAGTTGTGTGAACGCCCAGAGCAGCTCATCACGCACCGGGCCGGTCTGATAGAACCGTAGGAGATCTGCGGTCACCCAGGCTGCTCTGATGTCGCCGCCTTTGACTACCTGCACAAGATTGGAAGCGTCAAACTCCCTCGTGTAGAGGTTGCTGAGGAGACTTTCGAGCCCCTCCTCAGTTGTCGCATCGAGAGGACCATCAGGAAAACCCGGCGCAGGCGGAAAGGTCGGTGGTGGGACAACTCGAGTACTGGTCGTTGTTTGATCCAGTGCTCCGCTCTCGGTTGAGGCGGGACCAGTCGAGGTGACCGTTGTGCTCGTTGGGTCGGTGGTCGTGGCAACGCTCCCTGTCGCACAGGCGGCTACCACGGCGAGAACAAGTGCACCGGACCTCCTCATCTGGGCAAGGTAACCCGGGGTTGGCTTTAGTTATCTCTGACCTGTTTCCTTGGTCCGAGATGCCAGTCCCAGCGTATGGGCCTCATCCCCTAGGTGGGTCCATCGAACCTGAGGTAGTTGGACCCGTATCCGGGTCTAATCGCCTCCTGAAGTCCTATGGAAGCAGCGTCGCGAGCCAGACCCGGTCCGCGTCGTAACCGTGCGTCGAAGGCCAGTTGAGTGCCCGTTTAGAGGTTTCCCATACGTTCCTCACAAGCCAACGTATAGATACCGGTGGGCGTGCCGAGTGATCCTTCGATAGGTTCTAGGCGACTGCAGGCCGGGTGATGAGGAGGGAATTGTGGATATTTTGGAACTGAGATCTCAAACTCGATGGCGAGTTGCTCGAACGGGGTGCCTCTGGATTCGACGATGCTCGGGCTCTCTGGAACATGAGGTTCGATCGTCAACCGGACCTCATCGCGAGGTGCTCGAGCAGTAGTGACGCCCAGGTGACCGCTTCGCGATTGAGGCTCGACTCGACTAGCCGACCGTTTTCTCGAGGCGATTAGACCCGGATATGGGTCTAACTACCGGAGGTTTCCAAGGCCAGCTAAAAGGGCTGGCTACTCAGGCCGGTGACGTTCGACGTGTATCTCTCGCCGACCTCCCCCGAAGGCGTCAACTGTGCCCGTCCTCTTTCTCCACCTGGGATCTCGATCTCCACCACAAGCGCCTTGCCGGCCACGCCGGTGCCGATCAGAGTCTGAAGAGCACCCTTCCAACTGCCCATTTCGGAGTCGGCCTCTAGAGCGGCAACACCGGTGGTGAGCAAGATGCCATCACCGCCCATGATCCGCACCGGTCCTGTGTACGACTCGGCCATCAACGCTCCTGCCCGAACAGGGGTCGTATCTGACTCCGAAGGATGATTTCCGGCTGACGCCCTGCCTCCACGATTGCCTCCTCGAGGTGCTCGAGCTTGTCGCGAAGCCGGTCGAGCTTCTTTTTCAGTCTCCGATTGTCCTCTTGAAGAGAGAGCACACGCTTAACGCCCTCGAGATTGAGGCCCTGACTGGTCAATTCCTGGATCAGCTGGAGCTGCTCGATGTCCTCTTGTGAGTAGCGCCTTGTGCCACCCGGTGTCCGGAACGGGTAAAGCAGGCCCTTGCGCTCATAGATTCGCAGGGTTTGGGGATGCATCCCGGCCAGCTCGGCGGCTACCGAGATGACGAAGACGGCTCTGGTGGTATCAGTCATCGATCTGGTTCTCCAATCATCTCAG